>JALRBB010000307.1 GCA_023257915.1 Quisquiliibacterium sp.
CTGGCTGCCCGGCGGGGCGCGCAGCAGCAGCCTGCGCGCCTGGCGGCGCGCGTCTGCAGTGCTGGCCTCCGCCCGCGCCACCTCATCCAGCACCGCTTCCACCTCCTGCGTCAGCTCCGCCTCCGCGCGCTGCTCGGCGCCGCGCGCCGCGACGCCTATCCACCCGAGGGCGGTAAGCCGGGCTCTTCCCTCACCTTCATGCGCGAGCAGCAGGACCAGTACGCCATCACCTCCACCACACGCGCCATCGAGGCCAACAAGAGCGGCGCCTTTGATTGGGAAATGGCCCCGGTGACCTTGCCGGGCAAGGCCGGCAACACGGTGGTGAAGCACGACGAGCAGCCCTTCAAGGCCCGGCTGGACAAGATCGCCACGCTCAAGCCGGCCTTCCTGAAGGACGGCACGATCACGGCGGCCAATGCCTCGTCAATCTCCGATGGCGCGGCCGCGCTGGTGCTGATGCGCGCTTCGATCGCCGACAAGCTTGGCCTCACGCCAATCGCACGCATTGTCGGACACGCAACGCATGCGCAGGCGCCGGACTGGTTCATGACGGCACCGGCCGGCGCGATCCGCAAGCTGCTCGACAAGTCCGGCTGGAGCGTTTCCGATGTTGATCTGTGGGAGGTCAACGAGGCTTTTGCCAATGTCACGATGGCGGCCATGAAGGAGTTTGATCTCGCCCACGAGATCGTCAATATCCATGGCGGTGCCTGTGCGCTCGGGCATCCGATCGGCGCATCTGGCGCCCGAATCCTCGTCACGCTGCTGGGTGCGCTGCGCAAGACCGGCGGCAAGCGAGGAATCGCGTCGCTGTGCATCGGCGGTGGCGAGGCGGTGGCGCTCGGTGTGGAGGTGATCTAAGTGCCGACCGCTCTCATTCTTGGCGCCTCCCGCGGCCTGGGCCTGGAATTCACGCGCCAGTACCGCGAGCAGGACTGGAAGGTGTTCGCAACGCATCGCAGCGAGGACGACCGGATCCGGTTGCGTGACCTTGGCGCGCAGACACTGCGCCTGGATGTGCTCGACATCAATGACGTGGCCGGCATCTCCTGGCAGCTCGATGGCGAAAAGATCGATGTCGTCGTGTGCAACGCCGGGGTTTACGGACCGCGCACCAGCAGCATCGCAAATCCGCCGGGCGACACCGACTTTGATCTCGTGATGCGCACCAACGTGCTGGCAGCCATGCGGCTGCTGCCGGTGGTTGCGCCGCTGCTGCTTGCCTCGCGTGGCACGCTGGCGTTCATCTCGAGCCGCATGGGCTCGATCGCCGAGGCCGGAGCCAGCTTCGGCATGCTGTACCGGATCTCCAAGGCGGCGGTCAACATGGTGGCCAAGCTCGCGCATGTCGAGTACGCGGACCAGGGTGTGCGGGTGCTGGCGCTGCATCCGGGCTGGGCACGCACCGACATGGGCGGCCCCAACGCCGAGGTCGAGGCCAGCGACAGCATCGCCGGCATGCGCCGGGTGATCGCCGACCCACGCGCCTACCCGAGCGGCGGGTTCTTCGACTACCGCGGGCAGTCACTGGCATGGTGACGCGCCGCCTGATCTCGTCCGGCTCGACCTTCGAGGCCTTGGCCGGCTACTCGCGCGCGGTCGTCGATGGCAACGATGTGTTCGTGTCCGGCACCACCGGCTTTGACTACACAACGATGACGATCAGCTCTGACCCGGTCGAGCAGACCCGCCAGTGCATGCGCAACATCGAGCAGGCGCTGCAAGCGGCGGGCTGCACGCTGGATGACGTGGTGCGGGTGCGCTACCTGATCACCGAAGCGGCGCTGTTCGAGACGCTGGCGCCGGTGTTCGGTGAGTATTTCGGGCGGGCCCGGCCGGCCGCGACCGCCATGGTCGTCGGACTGGTCGATCCGCGCATCAAGGTCGAAATCGAAGTCACTGCCCGCCGGCCGCGCCAGCCGGATCCGGAATTCGCCTGAACATGTCCGGGTGGCCGGCAGTCACCCACCGGGCTGGCTGTTGGCGGGCTGGCCAATGGAGTCAAGACGATGCAACTTGATCAAGATCTGACGATGGTGCGCGACGCGGTGCGCGAATACGTGCGCCGCGAAGTGACACCGCACGCAGCCCGCTGGGACAAGCAAGCCGAGTTTCCGCGCGAGGCCTTGCGCGGGCTGGCCGAACTCGGCTGCTACGGCATTGCGGTGCCGGAGACGCTGGGCGGCGCGGGCCTGAACTACACGGCGCTGGCGGTGATCCTCGAGGAGATCGCCGCCGGCGACGGCGCCACCTCGACGATCGTGTCGGTCAACAACTGTCCGGTCTGCTCGATCCTGCTTGCCTGGGGCAATCCGGCCCAGCAGGCGCAGTGGCTCGAGCCGCTGGCGCGCGGCAGCATGCTCGGCGCGTTCTGCCTGACCGAGCCGCATGTCGGCTCGGATGCCTCCGGCCTGCGCACCACCGCCACCAGGGATGGCGACGGCTGGGTGATCAACGGCGTCAAGCAGTTCATCACCTCGGGCAGCACCGCCGACGTCGCGATCGTCATGGCGGTCACCGACAAACAGGCCGGCAAGCGCGGCATTTCAGCGTTTCTGGTGCCGACCGATGCGCCCGGCTATCGGGTGGCCCGGCTCGAGGACAAGCTCGGCCAGCATGCCTCGGACACCGCGCAGATCGCCTTCGAAAACTGCCGGGTGCCAGCAGCCAATCTGATCGGCGAAGAAGGCCAGGGCTACAAGATCGCGCTGTCCGGTCTTGAGGGCGGACGCATCGGCATCGCCTCGCAGTGTGTCGGCATGGCGCGCGCCGCATTCGAGGCCGCGCTGCGCTACGCCAAGGAGCGCGAGGCGTTCGGACAGCCAATCTTCGAGCACCAGGCGGTACAGTTCCGGCTGGCCGACATGGCCACCCGGATCGAAGCAGCGCGCCAGCTGATCGGGCATGCCGCCAGCCTGAAGGATGCCGGTCAGCCGTGCCTGAAGGAGGCGGCGATGGCCAAGCTGTTTGCGTCGGAGATGGCCGAGAAGGTCTGCTCCGACGCCATTCAAGTGCACGGCGGCTACGGCTATGTCAGCGACTTCCCGGTCGAGCGGATCTATCGCGACGTGCGGGTAGCGCAGATCTATGAAGGCACCAGCGACATCCAGAGGATTCTGATTGGAAGGGCGCTGGCCGCCGGCCAGTAACACCTCGCCGACCCAGGTACCGGGGCTAGCGGCTCGGGGTTCAAACCGGGCTGAGTCAGACCAGGTTGCGCTGCCTCCGGTCCAGCCGAAAGCGCCACGGCGTAGGCTCTCAGCCCTTCACCAACCGGGTCAACGCATCGCGCAGCACCGCGCCAGCTTCCAGCCCGAGAGCCCGCGCGGCCGGATTCAGGTGCGAGATCACGCCGTTGTCCCACATATCCTGCGAGTCGCCGATGCGTCCGCTGGTGTGCGACACGGTGCCGGCGGCAACACCATGCTGCTGCAGGATGTCTAGCGCAACGATGCCGGCATTGTCCTTGCCGACCCCGGCGTCGTTGAAGAACGCGGCGGTCAGCGGGATCTCCAGCGCGAATTCCGCGGAGCTGGCTCCGCCATGCGATGCGGACATCGCGATCGCTCCTTCGTCACCGGGCGCCACCTTGGTGATCGAGTCCATCAGGATCACACGGCCACCGGGGCCGCTGACGACTTCCTTTTTCAGCATCTGTGCTCTCTCCTTGCAGGCTCAGGCGCGGGTGATCATCCGGATGCTCTCGGCGATCGCCTCGGGCTCGAAGACCTTTTTCCAGTCAGGCGCGAAGATTTCAGTCTTGGCACGTTCGACCGCACGGGTGGCTGCGTCGGACAGACGCGCGCCCGGCAGCTGGTCGAACAGAATCGCGAGCTCAACATTCAGATGACCAAGGATGAAATCCTTGGCCGCCGCCTCGGGCACGCCGCGCCGGATCGCCTCGTCGGTGGCCTCGCGGATCACCGCGAGGCAGGTCGCGCAGACGGTCTCGGACAGCGCCGGCTCAAGGATCGCCATCTGCTCGACGCTGACGCGATGCGTGCGCATCACCGGTGCGTACATCCGGGTTGAGATGTCCTCACCAAGCACATAGTGCTCCTGCGGGCCGCGCATCAGCGCACAGACGATCGCCTGCTTGGCCTTGAGCCCGCCGAAATGATCGCGCTTGGCCTCCAGGTCGGTTTCGTCGTTGAAGATCGGCGGATGGCACGGATGTGCGACAAACACCGTCAGATCGGCCCGCTCCGGCAACTCCCCCGCAAACGGCGCGGCCGCGTCCAGCGCGATCAGCATCGCACCTTGCTTGAACTGGCTGGCCAACTGATGGGTCACCTTGCCGATCGCGTTGTCCGGAATCGCCAGAATCACGACATCGGCCTGGGGCAGCACCTGCTCGGCCGCAACGCACTGGATGTTCAGCTCCTTCAGACGCTCCCGACCAGCCTCGCTGACCTCGACATGGGAAACCTGGTACGGCGCGCCGCGCAGGTTTGCCGAGACCCGATACCCCATCTTTCCGCCGGCGCCCAGCACCACGACGTGTTTCATAGCGACACTCCTCATTGTTGAACAGACATTCGTCGAAGTCAGGCCTTGCCGCGCCGCGCTTCGTCGAAGAAATCATGGCCGCCCATCTGACCGCCCTTGAGCGCGACCTGCAGCCCGTCGATCGGGCTACCCGGTGCGACAAAGCGGCACAGGGGCGCGCCGCGCGCGAGCCGCGCGGCGACCACCAGCGCCTGCGGCGCCAGCACCTTCGTGACCTGGCTCGAGGTGTCGCCACCGGACAGCAACAGGCGCTCGAGCGGCACCCGCGACAGGATCTCGCGCGCCACCAGGCCAAGCCGCATGCCAAGCGTGCGCCCGCCCTTGTGCTTTGCCTGCTCGCGCGTGAGCCCGCGAGCCTGCAAGGATCCGATCATCGCCTCGATACGCGCATCGTCCGGGCCGCGCGCGGTGTGCAGCATCACGCTGCGGCCGCGCTTGAGCAACGCACTGGCGGCCACCGTGATCTGCCCGAGCTCGTCCTGCCAGCGCGCCTCGTCGACCAACGCCGCGGCGTCGACCGGCAGGTCTGCAAACCCCGCCGCCAGCGCCGAGTCGATCTGCTGCGCGCTGAGCCGGGACGCACTGCCCGAAATCGCCAGCACCCGCTCGACCGCGTCGAACCGGTCGTATTGATCGACCGGGCGCGAGCCGCCCTGCTGCGCGTCCCACCACTGGGTCAGCGCATATTCAGCGCCGGACGAACCGACAACAAACAGCGGCGCGCATTGCTGCGCATGCTGCGTCAGCAGCCGACCAAGCGCCGTCATGTGAGCACTTACTGCGCCGTCAAGGGTAATTGCATCGAAATCTTGCTCGAGCAACTGCTGGAACTTGGCGTCGATCGCCTCACGCCCGGCCTCGAACACGTCCAGCGGCAGATTACCGATCGACAGCGGCGCCTGCCTGGACAGATGCAGCGCGAGATCGCTTTCGTTCATCGGCGTGACCGGATGCACGCTCATGATCGGATGCCGGTCGATCCGGTACACC
>JALRBB010000328.1 GCA_023257915.1 Quisquiliibacterium sp.
ATGTCATCAGTCGAAGATGGAGGCGGCTGCGAACAGCCTTTCGGTTTCGTAGCAAAGCGACAGCGCGCTTCTGACCACATCGGCAACGACAAATGCGTGCACCCGCTCATCGCTAAGGCCGATTCCAGTGGTCCGGTCGCATCGCGCAGCGAGTAGGCGGTGCCTTCGTAGACCGCACGCGCCAGATCGCTGCGTTGATGATGCAGCCCGAGTCCGACGAAACTTGCGCGCAGTTGCGGGTCCCAGTATGGGCAGCGCTCGCCTGCCAGGTATGGATGAAAGAACAGACCGTTTGAGCCGGCCGGCGCCTGTTCGGCGAGCGCAGACCAGGCGGCGAAGTCCGGAGCGTCGCTGCGATCGGTAGCGCCACCGGTCCCGCCTTCGGTGCCACCGCCGGTCATCAGCGAGCAGGCCCATGCCACCGCACTTGCGCAGGTATTGGTGCCGGCCTGCGACATCCAGTACGGTGCGACCGGATACGGATACGAGATCAGCTTCGGATGGACCCTGGCCGGGCTGGAGATACCGTGGATGCCACCGGCGCTGGCCAGACGGACCACGCACTCGCCTTCGGTGCGTACGCCAGCCGACAGCGTCTCGGCGGTGCTGTCCATCGTACCGTTGTAGACCGCAGTGCCAGTGGCCAGACCCAATAGCGCGGCCGGCTCGGCCAGCAAGCTGCCAATCCGTGCGCCGACCGGCAGCACCGGCGCCAGCCGTGAGCGATCGAGACCCGCCAGTTCGCACAGTGGCTGCGACCAGTCGCCGGTGTGCACATCGAACAGCAGAGCCGACACCGCAGCCGCCGGATCACTCGCGATCTGGCCGGTCAGCTGGTAGGCAAGATAATCCTTGGACAGCAACAGGTGGCGCATCCGCGACCAAGCCTGTGCGTCATGAGCGCGGATCCAGGCCAGATGCGCGATCGTCCAAGTCGGCGTCGGCCAGTTGTTGCCGATCGCGAAGATTTTGTCGCCGGCCTCGTCGGCCAGGCGGCGGGACTCGGCCTGCGAGCGCTGGTCATGCCACAGCAGCGCCGGGCGCAGCGGCTGCCCGGCCGCATCCAGCATCACGCCGATATGCGCGGCGCTGCTGATCGCCAACCCCCGCACCTGTGCCGGTACCAGGGTGCAGGCTTGCATCAGCCGGCGACAGGCACGCCCGATCGCCGGCAGCCAGAGCGTCGGATCCTGCTCGGCCCAGGCCGGCTGCGGGACGATGCTCGGGTATGGTTCGCTCTGAAGGCCCAGTAAGCGGCCTCGCTCGTCCAGCGCGCAGACCTTCGCGGAACTCGTGCCCAGATCCAGGCCGAGCGCGACCGCACCGCGGGCAGCCGGGTCAGCGCTCATCACATGGCGCCATCTGACCGGTGGCCAGCGTTGTCACCGTCGTACCCGGCTGTGACATGAACTGATTTTTCCGGCTGCGATGCGCTGCGTTGTCATCTCGAAGCGGATTGCCTGGCCCCGATCTCATCGAGCGCCATGCGCACCCGGCGCGACAGCGGATGCCAGAACCCCAACCGGCGCTGTGTCATGAACACACCGGCCTCAT
>JALRBB010000365.1 GCA_023257915.1 Quisquiliibacterium sp.
ATCGGCCCGTTCGTGCGGCTGTTCGACGAGCGCTACGGCATTGAACAGGTTCGCAATGCCGAACTGGCGCTCACGGTCACCGGCATCGACGGTTTTCGCATGGACGGCCGTTCGGCAATGAGTCGTATCAGCCGCGATCCACTCGATCTGGTCGGCCATGCCTGGGGCGCACATCATCAGTACCCGGATGGTTTCATGCTGTTCATGGGCACGATGTTCGCCCCGACGCAAGACCGGGGCGCCCCTGGCATGGGCTTTACGCACGAGGTCGGCGACAAGGTGCTGATCCGCTGCGACAGCCTCGGTGGCTTGCTCAATACCGTCGAACGTTGCGACGCGATACCGCGCTGGGAATTCGGGCTGCTTGCGCTGATGCGCAACCTGGCTGCGCGCGGCCTGCTTCGCGCCTGAAGCCGACGATTGAAGGCGCAGCCCAAGGCTGCGCCGCAGACCCGCGAGCGCGAGCGGGCGGATCAGCCGCGCTCGACGCCGTCCGCAATCGAGCGTCTGATCCGCGGCGGCTCGTCACCGATGTGAAATGCGAGCCGACGATCGCGCAATTCGTCGTCGACCGTGGTCATCCGCTCGAAGCGTCGTAGATGCTCGTTCCAGGACTCGTCGAGCATGTACTCGATGAAACGCCCCGGATCGGCCGTGTCGCGAAACAGCTCCCATGACAGCGCACCCCGACCCAGCCGACGCCGGCGGGTCTGCTCCATCACTTCGCGAAACTCGGCGGCCCTGCCCGGGTCGATCTGATACTCGATCGTCGTCAGAACCGGCCCATCGGAAGGGTCGAAGGTCCATCCCGCCACGGGTGCCTTGAGCTGCTGAGCCGGGGTCAGATCCTCGACCGGAGAATGCTCGAGGCGGCGGTGGCGTGTGAGCCACAACCCGGCAACGCCGGTCAGCGCTGCAATCACCAGACTGACCGGCACGCTGGTCAGCGTGGCGATCTGGCCCCAGAGCGCCGCGCCAAGCGCGCTGCCGCCCATCAGCGCCATCTGGTAGACCGACATGCCACGCGCCCGAACCCAGTCCGGCAGCGACATCTGCGCCGACACCGCAATCGTGTTGGCTACCACCAGAAACGCCAGGCCGGCTCCGGCCATCGCCGGAATCGCGATCCAGACGTTGGGGGCAACCGCGGCGAGCACCAGGCATCCGGCGTGGCCCCAGGTTCCGCGCCGGATCAGCTCGTCCGGCTCGAATGCGGCCCGCCAGCGCGGCAGATAGAACGCCGAGGCGATCGCGCCAACACCAATTGAGGCCAGCAGCATGGTGTAGGTATTTGCAGTTGCATTGGGCATTGCGCGCGCGACCAGCGGCAGCAATGCGACCAGCGCAGCCGACTGCGCAAAGAACAGCGTGGTGCGCAGCAACACGGTGTGCATCCGCGGTGATTGCCGCACATACTGGGCGCCGACCCGAATCGCGCCAAGAAACTGCTCGCCCGGCAATGCGCTGACCTTGCGCTCGCGGCGCCAGGTCAGGATCACGAATCCGGTCAGCACCGAGAGCACCGCGTTCAGCGCAAACACCCATGCAGTACCGCCGGAGGCGATCAGCATGCCGGCGATGATCGGTCCGACGATGCGCGATGCGTTCATCGCGACACCGTTCAACGCCATCGCCGCTGGCAGCTGCGCCCTCGGCACCAGTTCCGGCACGATCGCCGAATACACCGGCCAGCGCATCGCCAGCCCCAGACCGTTGGCAAATACCAGCACCAGCAGCAGCGTCGGGTTGATCGCGTCCATCGCCACGGCCAGCCCGAGCAGCGTGGCCGAACCGGCGACCCAGAACTGCGTGACCATGAAGTAGCGTCGCCGATCGACGATGTCGGCCAGAGCGCCGCTGGGCAGCCCGAGCAGGAACACCGGCAAGGTCGACGCGGTCTGCACCAGCGCGACCATGAGCGGACTATCGGTCAGCGAGGTCATCATCCACGCCGCCGCGACGTCGTTCATCCACAGGCAGACGTTCGCGATCAGCGATGCGATCCACATCGTCCGGAAAAAACGATGCTGCAGCGGCGCCAACGCCGCCATCGAGGTCAGACGCATCAGGCGGTCTTGGCCTCGGACAGGTTCAGCTCCTGAATCATCCGCTCGCGCATCACGAACTTCTGTGCCTTGCCGGTGACCGTCATCGGCAGGTCGTCGACAAAACGCACATAGCGCGGCACCTTGTAGTGCGCGATACGCTCTCGGCACCAGTTGCGAATCTCTTCCTCAGTGGCGGTCTCGCCCGGCTTGAGCACGATCCAGGCGCAGACTTCCTCGCCGTATTTCTGATCGGGAACGCCGAACACCTGCACCTGCTGGATCTTCGGATGCGAGAACAGGTACTCCTCGATCTCACGCGGGTAGACGTTCTCACCGCCTCGGATCAGCATGTCCTTGACCCGACCGACGATGTTGCAAAAACCTTCGGAGTCGATGGTCGCCAGATCGCCGGTGTGCATCCAGCCATCGCGAATCGCATCGGCGCTTCGCTCGGCGTCATCCCAGTAGCCCTGCATCACGGAATAACCGCGGGTGCACAACTCGCCCTTTTCGCCGACCGGTACCGTCTTGCCGTCAGCGTCGACGATTTTGACTTCGAGATGCGGCAGGATCCGGCCAACCGTCGAAACCCGTCGCTCGAGAGAATCGTCGGTGGCGCTCTGGAACGACACTGGACTGGTCTCGGTCATGCCATACGCAATCGTGACCTGATCCATGTGCATCTCAGCCACGACGCGCTTCATGACCTCAATCGGACAGGGCGAGCCGGCCATGATGCCGGTGCGCAGCGAGCTCAGGTCATACGTGGCGAATTCCGGATGATCGAGCTCAGCGATGAACATCGTCGGCACGCCGTGCAATGCGGTACATCGCTCGGCAGCCACCGCCTCCAGCGTGGCTTTCGGATCGAAGCCCTCGATCGGAAAGACCATCGCTGCCCCCGCAGACACGCAGGCCAGCACTCCAAGCACCATGCCAAAGCAGTGGTACAGCGGCACCGGAATGCACAGCGAATCGCGTTCCGTAAAGCGCATCGCCTGGGCGATGTAGCGCGCGTTGTTGACGATGTTGTGATGGGTCAGCGTGGCGCCCTTGGGCGCGCCAGTGGTACCGCTGGTGAACTGGATGTTGATTGGGTCATGGCAGCCGAGCGATCCACCGATTTGCCGCGCCTGGGCAATCCGCGCAT
>JALRBB010000385.1 GCA_023257915.1 Quisquiliibacterium sp.
AAGCAGCACGAGCGCGAGGCTCAGATCGTCGCGCAGGCCGGACGGCCGCAGATGATCACGATCGCCACCAACATGGCCGGTCGCGGCACCGACATCGTGCTGGGTGGCAATGTCGAAAAGCAGGTCGATCTCGTCACGGCAGACGCATCGATTCCGGACGACCAGAAAACTGCGCGTATCGAGACGCTGCGCTCCGAATGGCAGTCGCTGCATGATGCGGTGATCGCTGCCGGCGGTCTGCACATCATCGGCACCGAACGCCATGAATCGCGCCGCATCGACAACCAGTTGCGTGGTCGCTCGGGCCGCCAGGGTGACCCGGGTTCGTCGCGGTTTTACCTGTCGATGGAAGATCCGCTGCTCAAGATCTTCGCCGGTGACCGGCTCAAGGCGATCATGGATCGCCTGAAGCTGCCGGACGGCGAGGCGATCGAGGCCGGAATCGTCACGCGCTCGATCGAAAGCGCGCAGCGCAAGGTCGAGGCCCGCAACTTCGACATCCGCAAACAACTACTCGAGTACGACGATGTCGCCAACGACCAGCGCAAGGTGGTCTATTCCGATCGCAATGCGCTGCTCGAGGCCACGCAGTTCGGCGAGCGGGTTCGCGACCTGCGCCATCGCGTGTTCAGCGACCTGTTCCGGATGCATGTGCCCGAGGGCGCGATCGAGGAGCAGTGGGACGTTGCCGGCCTGCAAAAGCTGCTTGCTGATGAGTGGCAACTCGACGTGCCGCTCACCGACATGCTCAAGGATGTCTCCGATGCCTCCGACGAAGATCTGCTCGAACTGCTGATCAAGACTGCCGATGAGTCCTACCAGGCCAAGATCGAGCTGGTCGGCGCCGAGGCGTTCTCCGGTTTCGAGCGCTCGATCATGCTGCAGGCGATCGACCAGCACTGGCGCGAGCATCTGTCCTCGCTCGACTATCTGCGCCAGGGCATCCATCTGCGCGGCTATGCGCAGAAGAACCCGAAGCAGGAATACAAGCGCGAGGCCTTCGAGCTGTTCGCGCTGATGCAGGAGCGGGTGCGCAACGACGTGACCCGCATCCTGATGACCGTTCGGGTGCAGGCCGCCGAGGAGGCGCAGCAGGCCGAGGAGCAGGCGGCACCGGCGTTCTCCAACGTGCAGTACTCGCATGCCGATTTTGCGCAGGCGGCTGCAGGCGCAGACTCCTCCGACCCTGAGGCAATCGCGCTGGCATTGCAGCAAGGTCCGGCATCCGAAGACCAGGCGGCTTCCCAGCCGATTCGTCGGTTTGGTCAGAAGATCGGTCGCAATGATCCTTGTCCCTGTGGCTCAGGCAAGAAATTCAAACAGTGTCACGGGCGCCTGGGTTGAGCGGCTGCGCCGTCCTGTCGCCGACCGCACGTTCCGATCTCTGACTCGCTCGCCTCATCCGGGCCACCAACACGCTGAGGTTTCACCATGGCCGTGAATCTGTTTTCTCCAGAACCCGCGTCCTTGCATCCGGTCGCTGGTGTCGAACTCGGCTCCGCGCGTGCGCAGATCCGCAAGCTCAATCGCCGCGATCTGCTGGTGATTCGGTTGGCCGAGGGCGCCAACGTTGCCGGTGTGTTCACGCGCAACCGGTTCTGCGCTGCCCCGGTGCATGTTTGCCGCGATCATCTGCAGGGATCAGGCGCGGTTCGTGCGCTGCTCATCAACACGGGCTGCGCCAATGCCGGTACCGGTCAGCCCGGTCTTGCCGACGCGCTGGCGAGCTGCGATGCACTCGCGGCCCAGTTGGGCATCGACAGCCGCCAGGTGCTGCCATTCTCGACCGGTGTCATTCTCGAGCGGCTTCCGATGCCCAGGCTGATCGCCGGACTGCCGCAGGCGATCGCAGACCTGGCGCTGGATCACTGGGCTGATGCAGCCGAGGCGATCATGACCACCGACACCATCCCGAAGGCTGCGTCGCGCCGTGCGACGCTGGCCGGCGCCGAGGTCACGGTGACCGGCATCGCCAAAGGTGCCGGAATGATCCGCCCGAACATGGCGACGATGCTTGGCTTCGTTGCGACCGATGCCGCGGTGGACCAGCAGTTGCTGCAGCGCTGGGTCCGCGAAGCTGCCGACGCCAGTTTCAATCGCATCACAGTCGATGGCGACACCTCGACCAACGACTCGTTTGTGCTGGTGGCCAGCGGTGCCGGCAAGCTCAAGATCAGTGCCGACACCGATCCCGGAGCCGCCGAGCTCAAGCTGATGATTCAGGAGGTTGCGGTCACGCTGGCGCAGGCGATCGTGCGCGACGGCGAGGGCGCGACCAAGTTCATCGAGGTGCGCGTCGAGGGTGCGGCCAGTGCCGACGAGGCGTCCGCAGTCGCTTATGCGATCGCGCACTCGCCGCTGGTCAAGACCGCATTTTTTGCCTCCGATCCGAACCTTGGCCGCATCCTGTGTGCAATCGGCTATGCCGGTATCGATGATCTCGACCCGGACAAGATCGACCTCTACCTGGGCGATGTGCATGTGGCCACTGCCGGAGGTCGACATCCGACCTACCGGGAGGAAGATGGTCAACGCGTGATGCAGCAAAGTGAAATCCAGGTGCGCGTGATGCTCGGTCGCGGCGCGCGCGCCACCACCGTCTGGACCTGCGACTTCTCGCACGACTACGTCTCGATCAACGCCGATTACCGTTCATGAACGACCAGCTATCCGCGCGCCTGGAAATCCTGCTTGCGCGTATCGAAACCCTGCTGCCCGCGTCGCCACTGCCCGACTGGAATGCCTCGGTCGCCTTCCGTTGGCGTCGTCGTGCGTCCGGCTTTGGCACGCAGGCCTATCTGCAACCGGTGCGCAGCCTGTCCACGATCCGGCTGGCTGACCTGAAGAACATCGACGACCAGAAGAAGGCCATCGATCGCAACACACGGCAGTTCGTCAAGGGCTTGCCGGCCAACAACGTGCTGCTGACCGGCTCGCGTGGCACTGGCAAGTCCTCGCTGATCAAGGCCCTGCTGAACGCCTACAGCGCCAAGGGGCTGCGCCTGATCGAGGTTGACAAGGATGATCTGGCCGATCTGCCCGACATCATCGAACTGGTTGCTGGCCGGCCCGAGCGCTTCATCGTGTTCTGCGACGATCTCTCGTTCGAGGAAGGTGAGGCCGGCTACAAGGCGTTGAAGGTTGCGCTAGACGGTTCGGTGGCGGCGCAGTCCGATAACCTGCTGATCTACGCGACCTCCAATCGCCGTCATCTGCTGCCCGAATACATGGCCGAGAATCTCGAGGCCAAGCATCAGGAAGATGGCGAGATTCATCCCGGCGAGCGGGTCGAGGAAAAGATTTCCCTATCTGAACGCTTCGGCCTGTGGGTGTCGTTCTATCCGTTCCGCCAGGATGATTATCTGACCATCATCGGTCACTGGCTCACGCACTTCGGTTGCGGCGACGATGAGATCGAAAAGGCGCGCGGTGATGCGCTGCGCTTCGCGCTGGAGCGTGGCTCGCGCTCCGGTCGGGTTGCCTGGCAGTTCGCTAAGGACTGGGCTGGCCGTCACGCGACGGTGAGCGCGCGCGCCGGCGCGGCGAATCCGCCCAAGCGACGCAAGTGACGACACAGGCCGCGCCGGTCGAGGTCGCGGTCGGGGTCGTGCTGCGTTCCGATGGCAGCGTGCTGCTCGGCCAGCGTCCGGCTGGTAAACCCTACGCCGGCTGGTGGGAGTTTCCGGGGGGCAAGCTCGAGGCTGGTGAATCCGTCGGTCAGGCTCTGGCGCGCGAACTTCACGAGGAACTCGGCCTTCAGGTCGCCAGCTCCTGGCCCTGGGTGGTGCGAGAGTTCGTCTATCCGCATGCGCATGTGCGCCTGCATTTTCATCGCGTCTTCGAGTTCTCTGGCGTCATTCACGGTCGCGAGAATCAGGCCTTCGCCTGGCTGCGCCCGGATGCGATCGATGTCGCGCCGCTGCTGCCGGCGACCGTGCCGGTGATCGGATGGCTGCGCACACCGTCGGTCGCGGTCCGGATTCGCCACTGGCCCGGGATCGATGGCGACGATGGCGCGCGTGCGATCGACAATCTGCTCGCCTGCCTGGAGCGTGCGCTGTCTGGCGTACCGGGCGGCATGCCAGGCGATGGCGGCGGCCGGTCGCTGGTTCTGCTGGAGCTGCCCGACCTTGCTGCCGAGCGCTTCGAGTCTGTGTTCTATCGGGTGCGTGAGCTGTGCCGGCATGCCGGCGCGCGCCTGGTGGTGGATGCCGACCGACCGGCGTCGTACCCGGTGGCGGCCGGCGCACTGTTGCTGCAGGGCGCGGCCTTGCGTGACTGCCGGGACCGGCCAGCGGCAAGCTTTGTCGCGGCGATCTGCGGCAACGAGTCCGAGCTGCGCAAGGCGGCATCGATCGGTGCCGATCTGGCCTTGCTGGATCCGGATGATCGGCAGGCGCCGACTGGTGCCGGGCGCAGCTTGCCGGAGTTCGCGATTCCGACCTTGCTCGTCACCGAGTGCCGAACCGAACTGGCATCTTGCCTTGCGCAGGCGTGTCGCGCGGGCGCACACGGCGTCGCGCTGGACCTGCGCTTCTGGCAGCATGCACGCTGATGGCGGCTGGCTGGTCGCGAACAACCGATACGGAGATCACCAATGGACTTGCAGGCGATGAAGGCGCGCTTGGCGCCGCTGTTTCCCGGGCTGATGGGCGTGGAACTGCAAGAGTTATCGCCAGAGCGCTGCGTCGCGACGATGCTGGTGCGTCCCGATCTGTGCACGGCCGCCGACACCTTGCACGGCGGCGCCTTCATGGCATTTGCCGATACGCTCGGGGCCGTTGCGACCGTGATGAACCTGCCGCCCGGCGCCACCACCACCACCATCGAATCGAAGACCAATTTTCTGGGCGGTGCGAAGGTCGGCTCGACGGTGCGCGCCGAGAGCACACCACTTCACCGCGGGCGTACCACCATGGTCTGGCAGACCCGGATCACTGGCGATAATGGGAAGTTGTGTGCGGTAGTGATTCAGACGCAGATGGTGATTGCGCCTCGGAGCTGAGCGGGTCGGCCTGTTCCTCAAGGCTGGCGCCGGCAATCTGGTAGGCGTTGCTGGCCCAGGCGCCCAAATCGACCGTCTTGCAGCGTTCCGAGCAAAACGGCCGCCAGCGGTTTGCCGGGCTGAATTCAGTCTTGCGAGCGCAGGCCGGGCAGGCAACCTTCGGTGCGGTCCGCGTCATCAGAGATTGCACAACGCGAGTTCGAACTCGACGCTGCCCTCGAATGGTCGCGGACGAAGATCGCCGTCCTGGGACAGGAAACGCACCCACAACAGGTACTTGTTCGCGCTGATTTCCGGGATGGCGCCGGTCTCGGCGGCGAGCCTGACCTGCACCATCTGGAACGCGCGCCCACCCATCGGCTGCTGATAGCTGCCTTGCTGAGCGGTCAGCTTGCTGCGCTGCGCGCTTTCGCGCAGCAGTCGCAACACGATCGACAGGCTGTCATAAATCGGTCGGAACGGATTTGCCCAGTTCGCAATGTCGCGGCGCCGCTGCTCGGCGGAACGGTTCTGCCAGGCGTAGTAGGACGGCAGATCAAATTCGCAGGCGCCGCCGGCGATGATCATTCGACTGCGGATGCTCATCAGCCATTCGTTGTCGCGCAGATGCTGGCCGGTCTTGCCGGTGAGCGCATTGAGCGCGTTCCAGGCTGCGTCGATCTGTGCGAGTACGGTATCCAGGGCCTCGACCGACACATCCGGGCTGGCGCGAAACTGTCCAAGCGACTGCCGTTGGCGGTCGAGTTCCTGCAACAGGTCGGATTTCAAGTCGGCGCGCGCCGCGACATCCAGGATGTCGAACAGCGTGCTGAGCGCGACATGATGGTCCTGGGGGTGCTCGCGGTGCGCGAACAGGTCCAGGCGTTCGAACAGGTCTTCCAGGCGCAACAGCGACCGGATGCGTTCGTTCAGTGGGTATTCGTAGAGGATCAAGCCGCCGGTCCCATTTTTTGTATTCCGGCCTTCAAACTGCGGCGATTCTGAAGGAATCTGGCGGAGTTGACAAACCCTGTGCGCGACTGCCTGCTGGACCCAGGGCGCTGTTCAGGCGCCTGCTGCACCGGCGAGTTCCAGAAAATGCGTGTGCAAACGTTCCACCTGCGCTGGCAGCAAGATCGAATCTCCGCCGTTGTCCAGGACGTCATCGGCCTGTGCCAGGCGCTGTTCGCGGCTCGCCTGCGCGCCGATGATTGCCAGCACCTGGTCACGACTCAGTCCGCTGCGCTGGATGACGCGTTCGATCTGGACCTCAACCGGACAGTCGACCACCAGGATCCGGTCGAAACGCTCCTTCGCGTTGCCGCCTTCGACCAGCAGCGGAATCACCACGATCGCATACGGTGCGCCGGCCGCCGCTGCGATTTGTCGCTCGGTCTCTTCGCGGATCATCGGATGCAGGATCGCCTCGAGCCGCTTGCGCGCCTGCGGATCGTCGAACGCCAGTTTGCGCATCGCCGCGCGATCCAGCCTGCCGTCGGCCGCAATCACCGCTTCACCAAAGGTCTGGCGGATCGCGGCCATCGCCGCTCCATGCGGGCCGGTGAGCTGGTGGGCGATTTCATCGGCATCAATCAGCGGCACTCCGAGCGCGCCGAACTGGTTGGCAACCGTTGTCTTGCCGCTGCCGATTCCGCCAGTCAGGCCGACCAGCAATGCGGGGCGCAGGGATTCGTTGTTCATGGGATGGACGATACCAAAACGGGGTGCGCGGCTCGGGGCCGGGAGCACGCGTCAAAATCCGTACAGACCCGCCAGCGGCTTGCCGAAATACAGCGTCAGCAAACCGGCGCCGGCTAGATAAGGGCCGAACGGGATCGGCACCTGGCGGCCGTGCTGCCGAAGCAGGATCAGAGCGATACCGACGCAGGCGCCTACCAGTGAGGCGAGCAGGATGATCGCTGGCAGTGCCTGCCAGCCAAACCAGGCGCCGAGCGCCGCGAGCAGCTTGAAGTCGCCATAGCCCATGCCTTCGCGTCCGGTGGCGAGCTTGAACAGCCAGTAGATCGACCACAGCAGCAGATAGCCGGCCATTGCACCGATCAGCGCATCGCGCACCGGTGCGAAAAGACCCGACAGGTTCAGCGCCAGCCCGATCCAGAGCAAGGGTAGGGTGAGGTCGTCCGGCAGCAGCTGGGTGTCAAAATCGATAAACGTCAGCGCGATCAGCAAGAAGCTCAGCAGCATCGCGGCAGCGCCCTGGGCGCTCACGCCGAAACGCCAGACGGCGAGCGCGGCGAGCAGGCCGCTGCTCAGTTCGATCAGCGGATAGCGCGCCGAGATCCGCACGCCGCATCCGGAGCAGCGTCCGCGCAACATCAGCCAGCCGAGCACCGGAATATTCTCCCGCACCGTAATGGCGTGGCCGCAGGCCGGGCAGTGCGACCGCGGCCGGACCAGGTTAAAGGGCGGTGATTCGAGAAGCGGTTCGCCGCGCAACTCGGCGGCCTGCTGGTGCCATTCGTTGTTGCCGATGCCCGTCCCAATCCACGAGTAGGCAGGGCCGCGCCAGGATCCATTGTCCTGCATGCCGCCATACACGTTGTAGGGCAGTTGGTTGTCGACCCGAATGTGGTAAAACTGCGCTACCGGCAGATTTTCCACAAAGCGCCAGCTCTCACCGCCATCCCAAGAGATGTTCAAACCGCCATCGTTGCCTTCAATGATGTGGCCGGGGCGGCGTGGGTTGAGCCAAATGGCGTGGTGGTCCGGGTGAACCTTGGAGTAGGGGGTCGCGATGGAC
>JALRBB010000448.1 GCA_023257915.1 Quisquiliibacterium sp.
GCAGGCCGGGCAGTGCGACCGCGGCCGGACCAGGTTAAAGGGCGGTGATTCGAGAAGCGGTTCGCCGCGCAACTCGGCGGCCTGCTGGTGCCATTCGTTTTCCATCATCTTGGGCAGACGCAGGATCACGACGTTCAGAAAGCTGCCGATTGCCAGTCCGAAAACGAGCGCGAGCGCGATCCCCAGCGATGGGGCGTCTTGCAGCGCGGTGAGAAGATCCATGGCAGCGGCGGGTGGGTCCGGGGCCAGTCAGACGACCGCGCCGAGCTTGAAGATCGGCAGGTACATTGCGATCACCAGGCCGCCGATCACGACGCCCAGAATCACCATGATCATCGGTTCGAGCAGGCTGGACAGGCCGTCGACCGCCTCGTCGACCTCGCGCTCATAGATTTCGGCCGCCTTGGCGAGCATCGAATCCAGCGCACCGGATTCCTCGCCGATCGCGCACATCTGCAGCACCATGTTCGGGAACACGTCGGCGTTTTGCATCGAGATCGTCAGGCTGGTGCCGGTGGCGACCTCCTGCTGGATCTTTTTTGTCGCGGTCAGGTACACATAATTACCGGACGCACCGCCGACAGAGTCGAGCGCCTCGACCAGCGGCACACCGGCCGCGAACATCGTTGACAGCGTGCGCAGCCAGCGCGCGATCGTTGCCTTGCGCAGGATTTCGCCAAGCACCGGCAGCTTGAGCATCATGCGATCGAACGCGATCTGCAACGCCGGCGAGCGTTTGAGCGACTGCGTGAGGAAGTAGATCGCCGCACCGATCGAGCCGAACAGGATGTGCCAGTTCTCGACAAAGTAGTCGGACATCGTAATGACCATCTGGGTCGGGGCTGGCAGCCCGGCGCCGAAGTTCTCGAACACCTCCTTGAATGCCGGCACGACGAACAGCATGATCACCGTCACCACGATCACGGCAACCAGGATCACCGCTGCCGGATAGAACAGCGCCGACTTGATCTTGCCGCGGATCGCCAGCATTTTTTCCTTGTACGACGCGAGCCGGTCGAGCAGATCGTCGAGGATGCCGGCCTGCTCACCGGCTCCGACCAGATTGCAGTACAGCGCGTCGAAGTACAGCGGATATTTCCTGAATGCCTGCGACAGCGATGAGCCGGTCTCGACGTCGTTGCGGATCTCGGTGAACAGTTTGGTGACCGACGCGTTGTTTGACCCCTTGGCCACAATGTCGAACGACTGCAGCAGAGGTACGCCGGCGCGCAGCATCGTTGAGAGCTGGCGCGTAAAGAGCGTGATGTCCTTGTCGGTGATCTTGCGGCCCCTGCGAAGGCGCCGTTTTTGCACCTTCGTGACCATGATCCCCTGTCGACGCAGGCTCGCGTTCACCACCGTCTCGCCGACCGCGCGCATCTCGCCGCGCACGGTCTTGCCAGAACGGTCGCGGCCTTCCCAGGCGAACGTGAATTCCTTGGCCTTTGGAGGTGTGGTCGCCATCGGTCAGCGTCGCGCCGGGCTCATTCGTTGGTCACGCCGAGGATTTCCTCGATCGACGTGACGCCATGCCTGACCTTGAGCAATCCGGAGCCGCGCAGGTCGCGCACACCCTCGCGCTTGGCCTGCTCGGCGATCTGCATCGCGTTGCCCTGCGACAGGATCAGGTGCTGGATTGATTCGGTGATCGGCATCACCTGATAGATGCCGACCCGCCCCTTGTAGCCGCTGCCGCCGCAGCGCTCACAGCCGACCGGCCGGTAGGGCTGCCAGCTGCCGTCCAGATCGGCTTCGCGAAACCCTGCCTGCAGCAGCGCGTCCTCGTCGACTTCCAGCGGCTCCTTGCAATTGCACAGGCGTCGCGCCAGTCGGAACTTCCTGATGAACCTGATGTTCCTGAAGAACCTGAACTACCACTCGTACCCGAACTTCCTGAAGA
>JALRBB010000531.1 GCA_023257915.1 Quisquiliibacterium sp.
GACGCTCTTCCGATCTGCTCGCCCCGCGCCAAGGGGGCCACGGCCGAGTCGGCCGGCACTGCCGATTCCTGACCGCTGCCAACGATGACCCACAATCCTTCCGGCGCCATCGCGGTGCGCGCCTTTGTCGGACTGGGCGCCAACCTTGGCGATTCGCGTGCGACGCTGGCCAGCGCAATCCGGGAGCTCGCGAGCTTGCCGGGTGTCAGGCTGACCGGGCTGTCGTCGCTCTATCGAAGCGCGCCGGTCGATGCGCAAGGTCCTGACTTTCTGAATGCAGTCGTCGAGTTGCACACCTCGATCCCGCCACTGCGGCTGCTCGATGATCTGCAGCGAATCGAATCGAACCACGGCCGGCTGCGCCCTTACCAGAACGCACCGAGGTCCCTGGACCTGGATCTATTGCTGTACGGCGACCTGGTGCTCAACGATGTACGGCTGAAGCTTCCGCACCCGAGAATGCATCAACGCGCGTTCGTGATGGTGCCGCTCGCCGAACTCGAACCGGAGCTGTACCTGCCCGGCTTGGGCGAGCTGCGCGTGCTGCTCGCGCAATGCCCTGTTCAACCCATCGAGCTGCTCGCGGGCCCGGAGGCCTTGCTGCAACGGGCAAGCGCTCAAGAACCCGCACATCAGGCATGAACTCGGTTTCCCAGACGAACCCGCCCGTGACGGCGTCGCCGTTCGAACGCTATCGCCACATCGTCGTCGAAGGCCCGATCGGGGTGGGCAAGACCTCACTGGCGCGCAAACTGGCCCAGCGCTTTGGGGCTTCGCTGGTCCTGGAGCAACCCGGTGAAAACCCGTTCCTGGAGCGGTTCTACCGGGAGGGTCGGCGACATGCGCTGTCGACCCAGCTCTTTTTCCTGTTTCAACGCGTTAACCAGCTGCGCGATCTCGGTCAGCGCGACCTGTTTTCGCAATCGGTGGCCGGCGACTTTCTGCTCGACAAGGATCCGCTGTTCGCGCGCCTGACGCTCGATGACGACGAACTCGCGCTGTACCAGCAGATCTTCGACAGCCTGCGCCCGCAGGCTCCGGTGCCGGACCTGGTGATCTACCTGCAGGCTCAGCCCGACACGCTGGTCGAGCGCGTGCGGCGCCGCGGCATCGCGATGGAGACCGACATCTCCGAGAGCTATCTGCGTGCGCTTGGCGAGGCCTACTCGCGCTACTTCTACCACTATGAAGACGCGCCGCTGATGATCGTCAACACGGAGTTCCTGAACCCGATCGACGACGACGATGACTTCGATCTGCTGCTGCGCCAGCTGCTCGAGATGCGCGGCCGGCGCGGTTTCTTCAGTCGCGGTCAATAGCCGCGCAGTCGCGGCATCCGCTCGAGCCCTGATCGGCCCGCAAGTTCGCCAGCCTCGAGCATTGCCTTTACACTGACCTGTCTGTCACGTTAAGGCGACCCATGATCATTCCGGTCATTCTCTCTGGCGGCTCGGGAACCAGGCTCTGGCCGGTCTCGCGTGAAGCGCTGCCCAAGCCGTTCATGCGCCTGGGCGGCGAGCTCAGTCTGTTACAGCGGGTGCTGTCGCGATCGGCGGCGCTTGCCGGCAACGACGGCCATGCAGCCATCGTCTCCAACGCCGAATACTATTTCCGCACGCGCGACGAAGTGATGGCCCTGGACGAGCACACCGCGGGCGCGGCGATGCCCCGGGTCAGCCAACTGCTCGAGCCGTCTGGCCGCAATACTGCGCCGGCGATTGCGATCGCAGCGCTCTGGGCGCATGAACTCGCCGAGGATGCGATTTTGCTGGTGCTGCCCGCCGATCACCTGATTCCGGACGAAGCCGCCTTCCAGGCCAGCGCCCGCCAGGCGGCGGAGCTCGCGGCGCGAGGCTCGATCGTGCTGTTCGGCATCCAACCAACTGCGCCGGAGACCGGTTTCGGCTACATCGAGATGGAACCGAAACAGCCCGGTTCCGATGCGCGCAAGGTTCGGCGCTTCGTCGAAAAGCCGGATCAGACCCGCGCGATGCAGTTCCTGCAGGCCGGCAACTTCGTCTGGAACAGCGGCATGTTCTGCTTTTCCGCCAGCACCATCCTGGCCGCCATGCAGACCCACTGCCCCGACGTGCTCGCGACTGCCCGCGAAGCCTGGCAGGCAAGCAACCCGCAACCCAACCAGGACAAGGTGCAGATCGCCGCCCAGCAGTTCGCGCAATGCCCGAACATCTCGATCGATTACGCGGTGATGGAGAAAGCCGACAACGTCGTTGTGCTTCCGGTCTCCTTCGCCTGGAGTGATATCGGCTCGTGGAAGGCGGTGGCGGAACAGTTGCCCGCCGATAGGCAAGGCAACACCACGCTGGGCGAGACCATCCTCATCGATACCGAAAACTCGCACCTGCAAAGCGAGGACCGGCTGATCGCGGCGGTCGGCGTGCGCAATTTGCTGATCGTCGACACGCCAGATGCCTTGCTGGTCGCCGACAAGGACGCGAGTCAGCAGGTCAAGGAAGTGGTCGCGCGGCTCAAGGCAAGTGGTCACGAAACGGCGCGAACGCATCGCACCGTCAACCGGCCATGGGGTACCTACACAGTGCTGCTCGAAGGATCCCGCTACAAGATCAAACGGATCGTCGTCGCGCCAGGGCAAACCCTGTCGCTGCAGATGCATCATCACCGCAGCGAGCACTGGATCGTCGTCTCGGGCACCGCGCGCGTGAGCTGCGACGAGCGCAGCTTTCTGGTCACCGCCAACGAGTCCACCTACATTCCGATCGGCGGACGTCACCGGCTGGAAAACCCCGGTGTTCTCGACCTCGTCATGATCGAGGTGCAGTGCGGCGACTATCTTGGCGAGGACGACATCGTGCGCTTCTCCGACGTCTATGGCCGCACCGGCTCGGACGGCTCCGACGGTAAGCCCGCCAGCTAAGGCCCGCTACTTCTTAGCTTTGCGCCCGTCGGCACGCTGCGATTGGCCCGAGCGGCTCGCTTTGCTCGACGACGCGACCTTGAGGTCCGGTATCGTCATCAAACCGTAAAACAACCGTCATAATCTGCAGCCTGTGAATGCAACGATTCTTGTCGTCGAGGATGAAGCCCCGATCCGCGAGCTGATCGCCGTCAACCTGCGCCACGCC
>JALRBB010000554.1 GCA_023257915.1 Quisquiliibacterium sp.
GCGCGAGCGCCTGCGGCCCGGCCAGAGCGCTCGCCAGCAGCGCGTAGCCGGCAAATAGCAGTAGCAGTCGCTGCGGCAGTCCGAGACCCGCTGAGCCTTGCCGGCCCTGCCGGTCCAGTGCACAGGCACCGCGCCAGATGCCCGGGAAGTAGCGCAGCAAAAAGCGCGGCAAGCTCTCATGCAGACGCGCCGTGGCCGGGTCCTGGAAGGTCGCGGCGCTGCGATGATGGCCACGATTGTGTTCGAGCTGGTAGTGCCCGTAGCCAACCAGTGTCAGCAGCGCGAGCGACAGGCGGCGATCCAGCAACGAGCGCCGATGGCCGAGTTCATGGCCGAGCACGATGCCGGTGCCACCGGCAACGAAGCCCAGGGACAGCCCGAGCCAGACGATCTGGTTCCACGGCGCATCGCCGCTGGCCAGCAGCGTCAGCGCCAGCGACTGGAGCAGCACCAGCAGCGCGACCAGCCGCGGCCAGTGCGGGCCGAAGGACTGCGGACGCGGCTGCGAAGCCCAGCGCCCGAGCGGTCCGTGGCCGGGACGCCCGAGCAGCCATTCGCAGGCAGGAATCAGCACCGCACCAAGCAACAGACCAAGCGCGGGCAAGCCAAGCCACCAGCCGAGCGACGGGCTCAACACGAAGACGAGCAGCGGCAGTTTCAGCAGGGTTTGCATGGCCAATCGAAGAGCGTGTCCGCGCAGCCTAGCATCGTCGCGCCCACCTGGCATCCCGGCGCGCCGCGCGAACCCTGCCGGCAAGCGATAATTGCGGATCTGACAGCCATCCAACGGGCACACGCGATCCAATGACCGAACTGATCCTGATTCGTCATGGCGAAACCGACTGGAACCTGCAACATCGCTTCCAGGGCCAGGTGGATGTGCCGCTGAATGCGCGCGGCCTGGCGCAGGCGCAACGGCTCGCACAACGGCTGCGGCACGAAGCGATCGACGCCTTTGCCTGCAGCGACCTGTCCCGCGCTCGCCAGACCGCGGCGCCGGCCGCCGAAGCCTGGCAGATGCAGCCAGAACCGGTGAGCGGGCTGCGCGAACAGGGTTTCGGCATCCTGGAGGGACTGTCGGCACCCGAGATCATCGAACGCTATCCGCTCGAATGGGCCCACTGGCGTCGCTACGATGCCGATTACGCTCCGCCGGACGGCGAAAGCCTGCGCAGCTTTCATGCACGGGTGATCGACGCGGTATGCGCACTGGCGCAGCGCCACCCGGGTCGACGCCTGGCGGTGGTCACGCATGGCGGTGCGCTCGACATGGTCTGGCGTGCAGCCACCGGGCAATCGCTGCACGGCGCGCGCAGCTGCGCGATCCCGAACGCCGGACTGAACCGGGTGCGGGTGCACGAGGGGCGCATCGAGATCCTGGACTGGGCAGACGATGCGCATGTGGCCGATCTCGGCTCGGTCAGCCCCCGGGTGCTCGGTCGCGACGGCGAGCCCGAGGTGCCGAGTCAGACGCTGCGGCAAGGCGCGCGCTGACGATGCCAGTCGCACAGCCCGCCGCCAGCCAGAGCGATCAAAGCGATCAAAGCGACGATGCGCTTCGCATCGAGCCGCGCATCCTGTACCTGAGCGAAGATCCGCAGCAGATCCGCGCGCAGCTCGCCGGCGAACGCATCAGCCGCGCGCAGGCTGGCAAGCTGCGCGATGAGATCTCGACCGACGAAATCACGCCCTTGCCCTGCATGGTGCATTTCGACGCGACACTGGGCCGTCATCCGTACACCGGGCTGAAAACCGGCGGGCAGCTGCCGATTGGGCGCGACGCGGTGCGCGACGCCGGGATCACGGTGGTGGTGGCCGGCTTGCGCTACGGCAAGGGATCATCGCGCGAGCACAGTCCGGTGGCCGAGAAGGCTGCGGGCGTGCAACTGGTGTTCGCCGAGAGCTTCGAGCGCATCTACCGGCAAAACGCTGACAACATCGGTCTGCTAACCAGCACCGACTTCGATCTGCTCGCACGTCTGGAGCGCGGCGAGCCCATCACGCTTGCGCAGGTGCTGGCCGGGCGCGATCCGCTGGCCGCGGCGATCGTCGCGCATGGCGGGCTGCTGCGCTACGGCCAGGTGCGCCTGGCCGGCATCCGGGATGCGCGCGATCGCGACGCGGATACGGATGCGGCTAGGCCTGCGAGCAGCGATCGGCCGATGACCTTGTTCGAGAAGATCATCGCGCGCCATGCCTTGGTCACAGCCGATACCGCAGCACCGACACAGCCCGGTGACGGCGGCTTTGTGCGCGCCGACTGGCGCTTCATCCACGAGTACTACACAGGCCTGTGCGCCCATCTTCTTGATGAGAGCTTCGGTGAGCGGCTCGCGTTGCACGAGCCGCACGGCATCGTGAGCTTCGAGGATCACCTGACGATCGTGCATCGCAGCCCGGTGCACCTGAGTAATGGGTTGGTCGGTGATGTACGCAAGCTGTCGCAGGCGCATCGCAGTTTCGTCAAAAAGCACCGGCTCAACGACCATGGCTCCCTGCATCCGGCAATCGACGTCGGCGATCCGCGCAACGAAGGCTCCGAAGGCATCTCGCATGCGCTGATGACCGAGCAGTATGTGCTGCCCGGTCAGCTGGCAGCCGGCACCGACTCGCACACGACGCATCTGGGCGCGGTCGGCTGCGTCGCTTATGGCGTGGGCACCACCGATATGGCCAACGCGTTCGTAACCGGCGCGGTACGCATCACGATGCCCGCGGTGCTGCGCATCGAGCTGCAGGGCCAACTGCCCGATGGCGTTGCCGCCAAAGACGTGGTTTTGCATCTGCTCGCACAACCGCGCATCCGCGCCGGCGAGGGGGTGGGCAAGGTGTTCGAGTTCGCCGGTCCGGTGATCTCGGCGATGTCCACCGACGAGCGCGCGACGCTGACCAACATGTGCGCCGAACTTGGCGGCTTTACCGGCATGGTCGAACCAGACGCCGAGACCGTGCGCTTTCTGAAGCAGCGCCGCGGCATCGACTTCATGCTCGAGCCCTGGATGCGCAGCGATCCAGACGCACACTACAGTGGAGTGATCACGCTCGATTGCACGCAACTGTCGCCGATGCTCGCGCGCCCCGGCGATCCCGGCAACGGTCTGGCGCTCGCATCCTTGCCCGCGCCAGTGCGCATCGACATTGCCTACGGCGGATCCTGCACCGCGGGCAAACGCGCAGACTTCGATCAGTATCACGCGGTACTCGACTGGGCCGCACAGCGCGGGTTGCGTGTGGCCGACGGCGTGCAGCTGTACCTGCAGTTCGGCACACAGGCGGTGCGCGAATACTGCGAGCAGCGCGGCTATCTGCAGACCTTCGAAGCGGTCGGTGCGCAATTGCTGCAGCCCTCCTGCGGCGCCTGCTCGAACTGCGGGCCGGGCGTATCGGTCGATCCGGCGCAAGTCACAGTCAGCGCAATCAATCGCAA
>JALRBB010000004.1 GCA_023257915.1 Quisquiliibacterium sp.
GGCAGATTGGCCGGATCCAGGCCGGCGGCCAGCACCGAGGGTCTGAGCATGCTGGTTGGCAGACCGGTGAAGGCGCTGGTCAGCATCACGTCGTCGATCGTCGAGGCGACCAGCATCTGCTTGTACGCGGCGGCCGCCATGCTCTCTTCGCAGGCGATCAGCCGGGTACCAACGTAGCCGAGATCGCAGCCCAGCGCGCGCGCCGCCAGCAGAGAATGGCCATCGCTGATGCCGCCGGCCATCACCAGCGGACCATCCCAGATCGAGCGCACCGCGCGGGCGAACGCAAGCGGATTGGCCCAGCCGGTCTGCCCACCAGCGCCGGCAGTCAGCAACACCAACGCATCGGCGCTGGCCTCGATCGCCTTTTCGGCATGGCGCAGCGAGGCAACATCGGCCAGAACCACGCAACCAGCATCATGCAGCGGGCCGATCACCGCCGCCGGCGACCCGACGCTGGCGATCACGACTTCGACCTTCGCGTCGATCAGCACGCGCAGATCGTCCTGCACCCGCGGATTGGAGCGATGCACGATCAGGTTCGGTGCGACTGGAGCGGGTGTGCGCCCGGTTTGCTGCTCGAACGCCGCCAGCGATTCGCCGATTGCGGCCATCCAGGTGCGCAACTCATCGGTGCTGCGACAGTTGGCGGTAGGAAAGGAACCCATGATCCCGGCCCGGCAGCAGGCGCTGACCATCTCGACGCCGGACACCAGGAACATCGGCGCGGCGACCAGCGGCAGTGTCAGACGCGCTTCAAAACGCGACAGCGGAGCGCGCAAACGCGTAACATCCACCTGCGTCGCAGACGGGTGTGGATGTCGGGGGGGCGATGCCGGGGGCAGTGCTGATGACGTCATCGGATGTTTGCGCTCCTGCCGCGATGGTTGTTCCGCATCTTGCGGGCCTGGCCCAGACCGGACCCTGTGCCTCGAAAACCGCTAGCATCCTGCCATGATCATCGAATCGCTGCTTGATACCGATCTGTACAAGTTCACGATGATGCAGGTCGTCCTGCATCATTTCCCGGGCGCACAGGTCGAATACCGGTTCAAGTGCCGCAATCCGGGCGTGGACCTGGTGCCCTACGTCGAGGAGATTCGCGCCGAGGTCAATCATCTGTGCTCGTTGCGCTTCACGGAGCGCGAGCTGGCCTACCTGCGCAGCTTTCGCTTCATCAAGAGCGACTTCGTCGACTTTCTCGGCCTGTTCCAGATGAACGCGAAGTACATCTCGGTCAGCCCGTCGCAGACGGTGCCCAATGAGATCGACATTGTCGTCAAGGGGCCCTGGCTGCACACGATCCTGTTTGAGATCCCGGTGCTGTCGATCGTCAATGAGATCTACTTTCGCAACACCGTGGCCCGGCCCGATTTCGACGAAGGCCGGCGTCGGTTGGCGGCCAAGATCGCGATGGTTCGCGGACGCGACGACCTGGCCGACATCCGGATCGCAGACTACGGCACCCGCCGCCGGTTCTCGCGCCAGTGGCAGGACGAGGTGATCCGCACCTGCGTCAGCGGACTTGGTGACAATTTTGCCGGTACCTCGAACGTGCTGTTCGCGATGCGCGACGACGTGTTGCCGCTGGGTACGATGGCGCATGAATATCTGCAGGCTTGCCAGGCGCTCGGGCCACGCCTTCGGGATTCGCAGGCATTCGGCTTTGAGACCTGGGCTCGCGAGTACCGGGGCGACCTGGGAATTGCGTTATCGGATGTCTATGGGTTCGATGCCTTCCTGCGCGACTTCGACATGTATTTTTGCAAGCTGTTCGATGGTGCCCGCCATGACTCCGGCGATCCGTTCGAGTGGGGTGAGCGCCTGATCCGCCACTATGAGAACAGCCGGGTCGATCCGCGCTCCAAGATGCTGGTGTTCTCCGACGCACTGACGTTTCCGCTGATGATCCAGTTGTTCGAACGATTCAGGGATCGCGCCAAAACCGCGTTTGGCATCGGCACCAACCTGACCAACGATCTTGGGTACACACCATTGCAGATCGTCATCAAGATGGTCCGCTGCAATGGGCAGCCGGTGGCGAAGCTCTCGGACACGCCGGCCAAGAACATGTGCGATGACGAGGCCTATGTGCAGTACCTGCGCCAGGTCTTCGAAATTCGTCGCTGACTATAATCAGCGTTTTCGCAAGCCGTATTCGAGGAACACGCCGTGGACACTTCGGCCGCACGCAACAAGATCCTGTCCCGGATCCGCAAGGCACAGGGACGCCCGGACGCGCCGGCGCAGGCCGAGCTCGATGCGGTGCAAGACTACATCGCACGCCACCCGCTGGCGCCGCGCCCGACACTGGGCCCCGACATCGTCGCGCATTTCGAGGCGCAGGCGCAGCGCATGTCCAGCACCACTGAGCGTGTCGCACGCCTGGCCGACGTGCCGGCGGCGGTTGCGCGCTACCTGTCTGCTCATTCGCTGCCGGCTTCGGCGGTGTGCTGGGAGGCATTGTCCGCACTCGACTGGACCGGGGCCGGATTGCAGGTCGAGTATCGCCGGGCGGCAGATGCCGACCTGGTCGGCATTACCGGTGTGTTTGCCGCGATTGCCGAGACCGGAACCTTGATGATGCTCTCAGGTCCACAATCTCCGGCGTCGCTGCATCTGCTTCCGGAGACGCATGTGGCGGTGGTGCCGGCGTCGCGGGTGGTGTCGCACTATGAGGATGCGATCGCGCGGATGCGCGAGGAGCGTGGTCAGCCGCCACGGGCGATGAACCTGGTATCAGGGCCGTCGCGTACCGGCGATATCGAACAGACCATTGTGCTCGGCGCCCATGGTCCGTACCGGGTGCATCTGGTCATCGTCGAGGGCGACTGAGGGTCATCGTCGAGGGCGACTGAGCGGCAGGCCGCAGCGGGCAGATCCTGCTGTTCCGGTTTCTCTGCCGGTACTTATTGTCCCGTCACTTTCAGGTTGTCGATCGCGTAGTCGATGAAGCGTGCGGTGAAGTGCGGCGGCATCGCTTCGAACTGGCAGGACGCCACCACCTGTTCGACAATGAAGCGCGGCTGATAGCAAGCCAGTGCGAGCTGCTTGCGTGCGCTGATTCCCTGGATGATCTGCTCGAAGTGCGGATCGCGCAGTTCAAGCCCCGCGGCGTCGCATTCGGCCTGCAGGATCGCCCGGAACACGTCGAGCGAAGGCGCGCCGACTTCGATCTTGTAGGGAAGCCGTCGCAGAAATGCCGGATCCATCAGCTCTTCCGGTTCCAGGTTCGTCGAGAACACCAGCATGGCCTCGAACGGAATGCTGAAGGTCTTGCCGTTGCGCAGCTTGAGGTAGTCGATCCAGTTCTCCATTGGCACAATCCAGCGGTTCAGTAGCTGGCGCGGCTGCACGATCTGTCGGCCGAAGTCATCGATGACGAAGCACCCCCCCAGGGCCTTCAGATGCAGCGGGGCTTCGTAGAAGTTTGCGACCGGATCGAACTGCAAATCGAGCATGTCCAGCGTCAGCTCTCCGCCGGTGACGATGAACGGACGTCGGCACAACACCCAGCGCGCATCCGCCTGTTCGGCACGGCTGAGAGTCGCGGAATCACCGGCTCGATGACCAGTCCCTTGACCGCGTTGGACAGTGCGTCGGCGCGCACGACCGAGTTGCGGACCTTTTGCCGCTCGACAAGATCGACGAAGTCTTGCAGGGGTACCGGCACCGGCCCGGTGTAGCGGGAGTGCTCAAGCGCCTGCTGCGCCGCCTGCACACCGGAGTCGGTCAGCATGTACTGGGTGCTTGCATCGCGCTCTCCGGTCGCGCGAAGCAGCATGCGGCGCACTGCCGATTGGACCAGGTCGGCCACCAGCGACTGCGGCAGCTTCATCTGCTGCGCGATCGCGGCGACGCTGGACAACTGCCCGACCATCATGAGCTTGATCGCATGGGCCGTGAGGTCTGCCTCGTCGATGCCGGTCTCGGCGATCGACCGCGGTTCCGCTGG
>JALRBB010000044.1 GCA_023257915.1 Quisquiliibacterium sp.
GCACCCGGGGGTGCTTGTCGACCGCAACCTTGTCGACCAGGTGAGTCGCGGCGCGCAGCTGTTCGCGGGCCGCAGAGATCGCGGTGCGAGCCTGAGAGACCGCCGCGCCGGCGGCATCGCGTTGCGCGGCGGTTGCATCAAGCGCGGTGCGTGCGGTCTGTACCGCTTCGGGCGATACGAAGCCACGTGCCGCGAGTGTTTCTCTTCGCGTGAGCTCCGAGCGCGCCTTTTCAACGGCGGCCTGCGCGGCCTTCAACTCGAAATGCGCGCGGCGCAGGTCCGCCTCGCGACCCGCCAGTGCAGCCTGTGCCTGACTGGCGTTGGCATAGAGCACACGTACTCCACGGACCGCGTCGCCAAGCCCAGCCAGCGTGCTGGCCAGCTGTACCTTCGCGTCAGCGTCGTCTAGCTGCACCAGCAGTTCGCCGGCGCGCACCAGCTGGGTGTCGTCGACTGCAACCCGGGTCACCGTGCCGGCGAGCTGCGGCGTGACCTGCACCACGTTGCCGCCGACGTAGGCGTTGTCGGTACTGACCGAAAAGCGGCCGATGAACCACCACCAGGAGTACGTCGCCACGCTCAGCGCCACGATGATCAGCATCACCATGGCAAGCGCGCGGCGGCGCTTTCGCGGTCGCGCCGGCAGGTCGCCGGTGGGGGGCACAGCTTGGCCGCCGGCCGCCGGGCTTGCAGCGCTCATCGACCGCTCCCGCGTGCATCCGTCGAACCCTGCCGGGCGGAGCTCAGAACGGCATGCAGCTTGCGCAGCAGCGTCTCCAGCACCTGGCCTTCTTCGTTGTCAAAGCATCCAAGCATGGTGTCGAAATGTTTCCAGGTTGCGGGCAGCACCCGTCGGATGAGCTGCTTGCCCTCGGCGGTGAGCACCAGTTCGACCCGTCTGCGGTCGGAAGGGTCCAGTTCGCGTCGCACCAGTCCCTTGCCAACCAGTTCGTCGGCGATCCGGGTCATGTGGGTACGTGACTGGGCGAGCTGAGTGGACAGCAAGGACGGATTGGCGCGGTCCTGTGGCATCGAATGCAGCATGACCAACGCGGTCCAGGCAGAGGCGGACACGCCATGCCCGGAATAGAACTGCTCGACGTTCTCGGAGAATAGTCGCAGCACTTCGTAGAGCAATCGCGCACGGACCACGAGCACGCGGGGCATCTGCGGATGTCGCTTGCCGACCGCGTCGATGCGTTCCTCAAAGGGACTGAAGCTGGCGGACTCGTTGCCCATCAATTGACGTACGTGATAGTTACGCATGTTGTAGTTACGTGCGTGATTATCTGCTTGCGGCCAGTTTTTTGTAAAGCCCGCGATGCCCCTTAGATCTTGTCGCCGTCCAGCACGATTCGCCGGTGGCGGATCCAGCGCGGAACGAATAGCAGCGACAGGCAAACCGCCAGCGTCGCCGACATCGCAAGCAGCGTGGCCTGGACAGGCAGCCACTGCGCGAGCATGCCGGCCAGCAGGTTGCCGACCGGGATCATCCCGGTGAAGCTCAGCGCATACAGTCCGACCAGCGCACCGCGCAGCTGCGCCGGCGCATTCTGGTGCAGTTTCGCGTTGGTACCCGGGCCGGTGAAGGTCAGCGAAAAGCCCAGCATCGCAAAGCAGCCGATTGCCATCAGTCCGGACTCGGATAGTCCAAGGCCAGCCAGGGCCAGGACCACTGTCCAGGGCGCGATCACCTGCAGGCGTCGTGAGGCTGCGTACAGGTATTTCGACGACAACAGCAAGGCAGACACTGTCGAGCCGGCTCCTGCCGATGCAAAGAAGATTCCGGTCCAGACGCTGGCACTGCCGTGTACCCGGTCGGCCAGCACTGGCACCAGGGTCTGGTAGGAGCTACCCAGGATCGCCAGACATCCGGCAACTGGCAGAAACAGACTCGCCAGGCGGTCGCGACGCACATAGTCGAAGGCCGCGCGCAGTCCGGGGCGTGGCTCGCCGGAGACCCGGGATTCGCCCGGGATCGCCACAGGCGTCGGCATCGAGCGCACGATCACGAACATCACGCCCATCGATACCGCGCTCAGCGCAAAACCCACGGTTGCGCCGAGGGTTGGGTAGATGGCTGCGGCGAACGCCGGTCCGATCATCCGCGCGCCGTTGTAGGCGATCGCGTTCATCGCGACCGCATTGCCGATGCGCGAGCGGTCGCGGATTGACGAAGTCAGCAGCACCTGCCGTCCCGGGACCTCGATGCCCGACAAAATACCGCGCAGCGTCGCCAGACCCAGCAGCAAGGGGATCGTGAGCAGATCCACGGCATGGAACATCATCAGGGCCAGCGACACCGCCATCGATCCGCCAACGGTCCAGCTGACCTGGCGGCGCGAGCCCTCCGGATGCGCATAAGGACCGACCAATGGCGTGATCACGACCGCCGGTCCCCAGAGCAGAAAATTAAGTACGCCGAGCAAGGCAGGCGATTCGGTCAGCGTCCAGGCCAGTAAGTTCAGCGTGATGTTCTGCACCCAGATGCCGAGCAGCGAGGACGCCTGGCCGAGGAAATAGCGCCGCACCAGCGGTTCGGCGAGTGCAGGAAACAGCGTGATGAGCGACTGGGTGCCGAAACGGCTTGCCATGACGAAAGGGACTCCAGCGACCCGTTTCCCGGGCTCGATCGGGGCGCGCGGACATGTGCCGGCACGTGGTGTCGATGATGCCCCAGGCGATCGGCGCTCAGCGGCGCCATTGCCTGGGGCAGGGACCTGCGTTCGGATTCCGGTCCGCTGGTTGGAAAATGCGCAATTCCGCCTGCCACCGGCTCGGGTTCGTGTCGCCCCCCACATTCGCGTTACATTCCTCGGCTGGTTGGTTTGTGACTTTCGGAGGACTGGATGAAACACCCGCCGTTGAGAATTTCGTCGCTGCGCGTGCGACCAGTGCTCGCGCCGATGCGGCTTCCATTGCACACCGCGACTGGTGCGATCGAGACGGCACCGCTGGTACTCGTGGATCTGCAGACCGATGCAGGGATCACCGGACGCAGCTATCTGTTCGCAGTCGGGCGACACAACATCCGCCCGATCGTCGCGCTGCTCGAAGCGATGGGCGAGATGCTTGCGGGCGATCTGGTGGCGCCGTTCGAGATTGAGCGCAAGCTGCGCCAGAAGTACACGCTGCTCGGCGTGCACAACATCGTGCTGTTTGCGATGTCCGGCATCGACATGGCCGCCTGGGATGCCTACGCGCAGGCGCTTGGTCAGCCGCTGGTCAGTGTGCTTGGCGGCGCACCCCGGCCGGTGCGGGCCTACAACTCCAAGGGCCTGGGCATCATGGGAGTTCGGCCGCTCGCGCGTGAGGCGGAAAAACTGGTTCGCGAGGGTTTTTCTGCGGTCAAGCTGCGTCTTGGACGTCCGGACCCGAAGGACGACATTGCGGCCTTGCGCGCGGTCAAGAAAGCGATCGGCCCGGATGTGACGCTGATGTGCGACTTCAATCAGGCGCTCAGTGTCAACGAGGCGATCTTGCGGGGTCGGATGCTCGACGAGGAAGGTGGACTGCACTGGATCGAGGAACCGATCCGTGCCGACGATTTCGACGGGTGTGGCCGGATTGCCGATGAGTTGCAAACCCCGGTGCAGATCGGTGAGAACTTCATGGGGCCGGAGCAGATGGCGCAGGCGCTGGCTGCGGGTGCCTGCGATTATGTGATGCCCGACGTGCAGCGCATCGGGGGTGTCACCGGCTGGATGCGTGCCGCGGCACTCGCGCAGGGCTACGGGCTGGAGATGTCCTCGCACCTGTTCCCCGAAATCAGCAGCCATCTGCTTGCGGTCACGCCGACCTGCCATTGGCTCGAGTATGTCGACTGGGCCGAGCCGGTGCTGCAAACGCCGCTGAAGATTCGCGACAGCCATGCGCTGATTCCGGATACGCCGGGCAGCGGTGTGGTGTGGGACGAAAAAGCAGTCAGCAAGTACGCAGCTTGAGCGCCACGCGGCGCCGGCTGATGAGTTCGATCTTGGCAAGGGAGCAAGGGATGGGGCAGCAACAGCAGTTCGATCTGGTGATCGTCGGTGCCGGATTCGCCGGCATGGCGATGCTGCATCGTGCGCGCGAAATGGGTTTGAGCGCGACGGTCTTCGAGGCGGGTGACGATGTTGGCGGCACCTGGTACTGGAATCGCTATCCGGGAGCGCGCTGCGACGTCGAGTCGATGGAGTACTCGTACCAGTTTTCCGAGGAACTTCAGCAGCAATGGCACTGGAGTGAGCGTTTCGCCGCGCAGCCAGAGATTTTGCGCTACGCCAGGCATGTCGCGGATCGCTTCGAGCTGCGCCGCGACATTCATTTCAAGACCCGGGTCACCTCAGCGCGCTACGACGAGCAGTCAGCCAGTTGGACGGTGCTGGCCGAAGCGGTCGATGGCGACCAAGCGAGTCAGCAGGTGAGCGGGCGATACCTGATCATGGCGACCGGTTGCCTGTCGTCGGCCAACGTACCGCACTTCGAGGGTGTCGAGCGCTTCACCGGCGACAAGTACCACACCGGGCAGTGGCCCCATGAGCCGGTGGACTTCAGCGGCAAGCGAGTCGGCGTCATCGGGACCGGGTCCTCGGCGATTCAGTCGATTCCGATCATCGCCTGCCAGGCCGAGCGCCTGTTCGTGTTCCAGCGCACGCCGAGTTACTCGATACCAGCCCGCAACGCGCCGCTCGATCCGGCACACGAGGCTCGTATCAAGGCCGACTATCCGGCCTTTCGCAAGCGCAATTCCCTGATTCCGCGAGGCTTTGGTTCGGAGATGCCACCGAACACCGCATCGGTGTTCTCGGTGGACGAGCGAAGACGCCGCGAGATCTTCGAAGAACGCTGGGAGCATGGCGGGCTGCACATGATGAGCGCCTTCGGCGACCTGATGATCGATCCGAAGGCCAACGAAGTGCTTGCCGAGTTCGTGCGCGACAAAATCCGTTCGATCGTGCGTGATCCGCAGGTCGCCGACAAGCTCTGCCCGCGTCAGGTGATTGGCACCAAGCGGCTGTGTGTCGACACGGATTTCTACGAGACCTTCAATCGTCCGAACGTGGAACTGGTCGACTTGCGCGACGGGCCGATCGAGCGATTCACCGAGACCGGTATCGTTTGCGCCGGGACCGAATATCCACTCGATTGCGTCGTGTTCGCGACCGGCTTCGACGCAATGACCGGATCATTGCTGCGCGTCGATATTCGTGGACGCGAGGGCAGGTCGCTGCGCGACGCCTGGGAGGCCGGCCCGCGTACCTACCTGGGTTTGGGCGTGGTCGGATTTCCGAATCTGTTCACCATTACCGGGCCGGGCAGCCCGTCGGTGTTGACCAACATGCTGGTATCGATCGAGCAGCATGTGGGCTGGATCGGCGACTGCATCGGCTACATGCGCGAGCATCATCATCGCGAGATCGAGGCGACTGCGCCGGCGCAAGATGCCTGGGTGGATCACGTCAACGCGGTGGCAGCGCGCACCCTGTATCCGCAGGCCAACTCCTGGTATATGGGCTCGAATATTCCGGGCAAGACCCGCGTGTTCATGCCGCTGCTCGGATTTCCGGACTATGCGCGCAAATGCGAAGAGGTCCGTGCCGCAGGCTACGAAGGCTTCGTCTTCGATGCGCCGGCGGTAAGCTGATCGGGCATTGAACGTCGAGGAACCAAGAACGTGACCAAGCAAACCCAGGATGCGAAGGCGGAGACGGGTGCGGACACCGGAAAACCAGTGCTGGATTACCCGTTTGAGACCGTACCCGAAACCGGCAAGGCGATTGCGGTCGCCGATGGCGTGCTGTGGATTCGCATGCCGATGCCCGGGTCACTGAACCACATCAACCTGTGGGCACTCGATGACGTGCTGGATGGATGCCCCAAATGGACCGTGATCGATGCCGGCGTGGCCACAGAGGCGATTCGGACACTCTGGCACACGCTGTGGACGGGCGAACTGGCCGGTAAGCCGCTCGGCCGCATGTTGGTGACCCATATGCATCCGGACCATGTCGGCAACGCGCAGTGGCTGATTGAGCACTTCAGTGGCAAGGAACCCGCTCGCCTGTGGATGAGCGCTGCGGATCACCTGGCCGCCACCTTGGCCAGTCGCGAAACGAGCGGCTACGGCGGCGACCGCGCAGCTGACTACTTCCTGAGTCACGGACTGCACCACCCGGAAGGCATGGCCAAGATTCGCG
>JALRBB010000067.1 GCA_023257915.1 Quisquiliibacterium sp.
ACGGCCAGCTCGCAACCGGTAGACAACGGCGCATCGCTCGCGCATCCTGCGACGATGCTGTCAGTCAATGGCGTGAACAAACGCTTCGGCGGATTGCAGGCGCTTTCGGATGTCGGCATGGACATCCGGCGCGGTGAAATCTACGGACTGATCGGACCGAACGGCGCCGGAAAAACCACCTTCTTCAATGTGATCACCGGGCTGTACACCCCGGACTCGGGAAGCTTCGTGCTCGACGGACAACCGTATGAGCCGACTGCGGTGCATACCGTCGCGCAGGCTGGCATTGCCCGTACTTTCCAGAACATCCGATTGTTCGGCGAAATGACTGCGCTGGAAAATGTCATGGTCGGGCGCCATGTGCGCACCCGCAGCGGCGTGTGGGGCGCGGTCTTCAAGACGCGAGCCGAGCGCAACGAGGAAGCCGGGATTCGACAGCGCTCGCTGGAGTTGCTCGACTATGTTGGCATCGGGCGCTACGCAAACTTCCAGGCGCGCACATTGTCCTATGGCGACCAGCGACGACTCGAGATTGCGCGGGCTCTGGCCACCGATCCGAAGCTGCTCGCGCTGGATGAACCCGCGGCCGGTATGAATGCCACCGAAAAGCTGTCGCTGCGATCGCTCCTGGAGCACATTCGCGACGACGGCAAGACGATCCTGCTGATCGAACATGACGTCAAGCTGGTGATGGGTCTGTGCAACCGGGTCACCGTGCTCGACTACGGCCGTCAGATCGCACAGGGAGAGCCGGCCAAGGTGCAACGCGATCCGGCCGTGATCGAGGCCTACTTGGGGGCGTCGCATGACTGAATCCATGCTCAGCGTTCGAGCGCTGCAGGTGTCCTACGGCGGCATCCAGGCAGTCAAGGGGGTCGATCTCGAAGTACGGCCAGGAGAACTGGTCGCACTGATCGGAGCCAATGGCGCTGGCAAGACGACCACGCTGAAGGCGATCACCGGCACGCAGCCAAGCGCCCAGGGCGAGATTCTGTACCGCGGCGAATCGATCCGGGGACTGGGCTCGCATGCGCTGGTGTCCCGAGGACTCGCAATGGTGCCGGAAGGCCGCGGTGTGTTTGCGCGGATGACCATCGTCGAGAATCTGCTGATGGGTGCCTACAGCCGCAAGGACAAGGACGGCATCCGTATCGATGAGCAACGGATGTTCGAGACCTTTCCGCGCCTGAAAGAGCGGGCAACGCAACTGGCTGGCACGCTCTCCGGCGGCGAGCAGCAGATGCTTGCGATGGCTCGTGCGCTGATGAGCCGCCCTTCACTGCTACTGCTCGACGAACCGTCGATGGGCTTGTCGCCGATTATGGTCGACAAGATCTTCGAAGTGATTCGCTCGGTCTCGGCGCAAGGCACGACGATACTGCTCGTCGAGCAAAACGCCAAACTCGCGCTGCAAGCGGCGAACCGCGGCTACGTGATGGACTCTGGCCAGATCACACTCGAAGGCCCGGCCGCGCAACTGCTCAACGATCCGAAGGTGCGCGCAGCCTATCTGGGTGAAGAGACACCGGACTGAGCGGCCTTGTCGTGCGTTGGCAGCTCGTCAGCGCACGGCTCGAGCAGCAAGTGCGTCGAGCGCAGCCAGCATCGCCTGGTTGAAGCGATCGGCCTGCTCATACTGAACCCAGTGCCCGGCATCGGCAATGATGTCGAACCCGGCTCCGGGAGAAGCAGCTTGCAGCGTCATTTCGCGCTGACTGGCTCCCCCAGGTGCGGTCACGTCATGCTCGCCCCAGATGCCATGGAGCGGCGCATCGAGTTCCGGTAGCACCGCTAGCGCTTCCTCGCTGCGCGAGATCCATTTGCTGACGAAGCGGGTCATTGCCGTGTTGCGCAGATGCAGGCCTAGCGCGAGCGCATCGATGCGGTGCTGATCATGAAACATCAGCGCGCCGAGGTTGTGGCGCTGGATCGCCAGGAACTGCTGCGCGTCTTCGACGTCCTTCCAGGGGCGCATTCGCACGCCGGGATCACGACCGCCGCCAAGCCCCATTGCACCGACCAGCACCAGGCCAGCCAGCCTACGGCCTTCCTGACGCGCCCATTGCGCCGCGACCGCACCGCCGAACGAGAACCCGACGATGATCAACGGCGAATCCTGCCGTTGAAGCGCTTCGGGCCGCTCTGCCGAGTGACGCAAACCGTGCATCATGACCGACGCCAGCGATGCGGTGCCATGCGGTTGCGGAGCATCGCCGGAATCGCCATACCCGGGCATGTCTGGCGCGAGCACCGTAAACCCCTTCGCCGCGATCGCCTGGACATTGCGAATCCAGTGATTCCAGCCGCCCGAGCCACCGTGCAGCAACACCACTCCCGGCCCCGCTCCCCAGCAGCGCCACACGACGGTGCATCCTCCAGCCTTAGCCTCGAAGCGTCGGCCCAAGGCCTCGATGCGCGCCGCCTCGGCGCGCGCGAGCGGCAATACGTGCGCGCCGGCAAGCTCGAAGCGCTCAACCATCAAACTCAAGCGCGTACCGTCCTGATCCGGTTGTAACGACCTGCAGCCTTAGCGTGCGAGCGTCCAGCCTTGGTTGCAATGCCCATCTCCCGACAGACCATGTTCAACTGACCGGATTGGCAACATCCGCGGCACTGGTGAACGAATCTGCAAAGAACTCGTCCTCGGGCAAGCCGCATTGCGCGACGAAATCGCGGCGAGCAGAATCCACGACGATCGGCGCGCCGCATGCGTACACCTGGTGATCCGCCAGCGAGGGAAAGTCCTGCATCACGGCCTGGTGCACGAACCCGACCCGACCGTTCCACGCATCTTCGGGCAGTGCATCGGAGACCACAGGCACATACCGAAAGCGCGGAATCGTCTGAGCCCAGTGCTCGGCCAGTCCGTTCAGGTATAAGTCCTGCGGCCGCCGACCGCCCCAGTACAGCGTGATATCCCGATTGAAGTCGCGATGGATGCAGTGCTCGATAATCGCCTTGATCGGTGCGAAGCCGGTGCCGCTGGCCACAAACACGATCGGTTTGTGGTTGTCCTCACGCAGAAAGAAGGTGCCCATCGGACCTTCGATGCGCAGGATGTCGCGCTCCTTGACCGCCGGCTGAGTCGCACCAAACAGCCCGTCAGTGAATTTACCGCCCGGCATGTGACGAATATGTAGCTCGATTTGCTCGGCATCATGCGGCGCAGTGGCCATCGAATAACTGCGTCGCGCCCCGTCGCGCAGCAGTAGTTCAATGTACTGCCCTGCCAGGTACTGCAAGCGCTCATTGGCCGGCAGTTGCAGCCGCAATACCGCCACATCGGACACCGGCTTTGCAATCGAAGCAATGCGGGTGGGCATCTTGCGAATCGGAATATCACCGGCGCCGACCACGGTACGTGCCTCGATCGTGACATCCGCGCTGGCCTTGGCGCAGCACATCAGGCCGAAGCCCTGGACAGCCTCCTCCGGTTTGAGCGCACTGCTCGAATGCGCGCCCTGCTCGATCATGCCATCGACAATCTTGACCTTGCAGGAACCGCAGCCACCATTA
>JALRBB010000207.1 GCA_023257915.1 Quisquiliibacterium sp.
TCGGCAGCGGGTTTGGCGGGTTCCACAGTGGGCTTCAAGGGTTCCGGACTCGCCGCTTTCGACCGAGGTTCAGTTGTCGGTACCGGCGCTGGTGCTGGCTTTGGGGTACCCGGTTTCGCCCTCGTGCCCGCATCGCCGCCAGGCGCTTCGGTTTGGGCACTTCCGGCTTTATCGTCGGCGATGCCAAACGACTGGGGCTGCATCCACATCATCAGGCCGGTGGAAATCACGAGCGCTGAGCCCAGCAGTGCGCCGAGTTTCAGCATCTGCGAGCGGCGATTGCCACCCTGTTCGTGCGGTGCCTCGGCGCCGAGCGGCTGAGGCTTACCCGTCTGTGTCTCGGTGCTGGCAGGATCCGGTGACTCGGCTTCGGCCTGAGCAGGATTCGCTACTCGCTGCGATGTCATCGTCAGCTCGTTGGCGGCCGCGGCCGTCACTGGATCCAATGCGCAGAGCTTCATCAGCAATCGCCTCAAGGGCTGCAGCTTTCCGCTACGTTCGCTGAATTCCAGGGCTGCAAGCGCCTGTTCGGCGCTCGGAACGTCGATATCCCAGCGCAGCATTTGACGTTTCAGGGAGGCCAGCGAGAAATTTTTCGCGGCAGCACCTGCCTGCAGCACGATCAAGCGGATATTGGCGCCCGGCAGGCTCTGGATCAGTCGACCAAGCAACTGCATCTCGGCGTCGGCGATCAGGCTTGGGTCGTGGATCACCCAGATCTGGCCGGACCCACCCGGGTCTTGCGCGCGCGCGGCCTCTTCGACCTTGCGGTGACTCAACGCCTCGTTGAAACGTGCGATCAGGCTGTCCGGAGAGGTTGGAAAATACACCTCGATCTTGTGCTGCGGTGCCGATGCGCGCAGGTCTGAGAGCAGCAACTGCAGATAATGGTCTAGCAGCGCCTCCTCGTCGCAGCATAGGGTCAGACTCTGCCCTTCCTGGCCGACAGCGTGCACGCATCCTTCCAGCCGCATCTTGTCGGCGGTCCGGAAAAAGTAGCGGTCGGCATAATTGCCGGCTAGCGAGGTGGTGTTCATGCGCTAACACCCTCCGGGTTCATCGGGCGACCGTCGGCATTGAACAGCATGTTGGGCGGCACCTTGACCTGTGGCCGCGGGCGCACTCGGCCCTGGATGGCTGCGCCTTCCAGGCTGAACACATAAGCGATCACCTGGGCGACCGCGTGGTACAGGTCTTCCGGCACCGCTTGCTCGAGTTCGGTCGTGAAGTAGATCGCACGGGCCAGTGGTGGCGCTTCGAAGATGTGGATGCCGTGAGTCTCGGCTTCTTCCCGGATTCGTGCCGCCATCAGATCGGCGCCCTTGGCCACCATCACAGGCGCGCCGTCGCTGGACGGATCGTATTCCAGGGCGACTGCGAAGTGCTGCGGATTGGTGATGATCACATCCGCGTCCTTGATGCGCTGCATCATCCGGTTGTTCGCCATTTCGCGCTGACGCCGACGAATCTGCGCCTTCACTTCGGGGCGCCCCTCCATTTCCTTGAGTTCGTCCTTGACCTCTTGCTTGGTCATGCGCATGCGCTTCATGTACGCATGCTTTTGGTACGGAACAT
>JALRBB010000283.1 GCA_023257915.1 Quisquiliibacterium sp.
GATCTACAAAACCGAGAAGGCCTACACCACCGAACTCGTCGTGCGCAAGAGGATCGAGACGATGGACGACTTCAAGTCGCTGAAGCTGCGTTCGGCTGGAACCTTGCTCGATTATCTGGCTGCGGCAGGCGCGTCGCCGACCCATATCGCCGGTCCCGAGTTGTACCAGTCGTTGTCCACCGGGGTAGTTGACGGAGCGCACTGGGGTGCGGCGCAAGGCGCACTGACGATGAAGCTCTGGGAGGTCGCCCGTTTCCATATGAAGCCCCCGCTGGGGATCACGACCGACGCCTACGTATTCAACAAGGCGGCGGTCGACAAACTACCGGCCGACCTGCGCACGATCCTGATGTCGCTGGTGGAGGAGCGCTTCTTTAGCCGCACCGCTGAGTACCAGCACAAGGAAGCAATCGCACTAACTAAGGGACGTACGTCGATGAAGGTCGAAGTCGTGCAGTTTCCGCAGGCGGTACAGGAGAAATTTGCCGAGGCATCCAAGGCGATTATGGCCAAGGAAATCTCCAAGGGAGAACGGGCCGCAAAAGGCGGCGCTGCCCTGACGACGCTGATGAAGGACCTTGGCTACGTCTGATCGACCTGTTGCGCCGGCGTTGTACTGGCTAATGAACTGACGATCCGAATCGCCCGGCACGCGCGATGTTGTGACGCGCGCCGGGCGGTGCCTGCCCTCAAGGTGAACCGATGCTGAAACTTGCCCGCGCGATCACGCGCCTGAATCGCTGGATTGGCGAGACGCTGGCCTGGCTGATCGTCCCGATTTTTGCGTTGCTGATCATCGACGTCGCGATGCGCTACCTGGTTGGTCGACCGGCGATCTGGACTTCGGAGCTGGCTCAACTGGTGTTCGCGGTCTACGCGGTGCTCGGAGGCGGCTACCTGCTTGCGGAGCGAGCGCACGTCAATGTCGACATCTTTTACGGCAAATTTTCGGTGCGTCGCAAGGCACTCGCCGATCTGGCCACTTCAGCGCTGTTCTTCTTGTTCCTGGCCGTGCTGCTGTGGCAGGGCAGTTCGATGGCCTGGGAATCGACCGAGAAGCTGGAGACCTCGCAGAGCATCTGGGATCCGCATATCTGGCCGGTCAAGGTGATGGTACCGGTCGCGGGGATCTTGCTGTTGTTGCAGGGCTTCGTGCGTCTTGCATCCGACATTCGCGTCCTGAAAGGTTTGCCGAACGATGAAGAGACGTTCGGCAAGCAGGCCAGCGACGAATCTTCGCACTGAAGGGTAGGTGAGTATCGTGTCAGTCGAATTCCTCACATTCCTGTTCTTCGGTTCGCTGCTGCTGTTTCTGCTGTTAGGCGTCCCGCTGACCTTCGTGCTAGGCGGCGTCTCGGTGGTGTTCCTGTTTTTCTCGATGGGGCCGGTCAGCTTTTACATCGTCGCTTCCAAGTTCTGGGACTCGATGACGAGCTTCACGCTGGTTGCGATCCCCATGTATGTGTTCATGGCGATGATTCTGGAGAAATCCGGCGTCGCGCATGCGCTGTATCGGATGATGCACCTGTGGTTCGGAGGTCTGCGTGGCGGCCTGGCAATCGGCACGGTTGCGATTTGCGCAATCTTCGCGGCGATGAGCGGCATCAGCGGTGCGGCGGTCGTCACGATGGGTACGATCGCATTGCCCCGCATGCTCGAGCGCGGCTACGACACCAAACTATCACTGGGCGCGATCAACGCCGGTGGCGGGTGGGGGATCCTGATTCCACCGTCGATCCCGATGGTGCTGTACGCGATGATCAGCGAAGTCTCGGTCGGCCGGCTGTTTGCATCCGGTATCGGCCCGGGGATTTTGCTATTTGTACTGGTTTCGATCTACATCGGCCTTCGGGCCTGGCTGCAGCCGTCAATTGCGCCGGCGCTGCCGCCCGAAGAGCGAGGCAACTGGAGCGAAAAGCTTCAGGCGTTGAAGGCGGTCTTACTGCCGATCATGATCGTCGTGATGGTGCTTGGTTCAATCTTCGGCGGGCTTGCGACACCGACCGAGGCTGCCGCGATCGGGGTGCTCGGCGCGCTGATCGCAGCTAGTATCAATCGGCAACTGTCTTACGCAGTGCTGCGTCACGCGGCGATCCAGACTCTGCGGCTGACCTCGTTGATCATGTGGATCCTGTTCGCTGCGCATGCGTTCTCTACCGCCTACACAACGCTTGGAGCGCATGACTTCATTCAGGAACTGATGAGCTTTATTCCTGGCGGCAAATGGGGAGCGCTCGCGTTCATGATCTTCGTGCTGTTTCTGCTCGGCATGGTGCTTGATCCGGTCGGCATCATGCTGATCACGCTCCCGGTCTTCCTGCCGGTGATCGACGCTGCCGGGTTTGATCCGATCTGGTTTGGCGTGATCTTCATCATCATGATGGAGATCGGGTATATGACGCCCCCATTCGGCTTCAACCTGTTCTATATCAAGGGGGTCGCGCCACCAGGGGTGACGATGGGGGAGATCTACTCGTCGGTTATTCCGTACGTGATCGTCACGCTGATCGGCGTCCTGATCATCATCATGGTGCCGGATATCGCGCTATTCTTCCCGAACCTGTTCTTCGGACCAGCGGCTTAATACGGGAGAATCGCGGTTTTGGCGTGCTCGCTGCTCTGTTGTTCGCCCGCCCCGATCCCGCGATTTCTCGCTAACGCTATAAGTTTTCTCTGCTGCCAGATTGCAATGATGAATCCAGATACCCGCCAAAAATTGATGGGCGTGAGCACTGCCACGCTGTGCACCGCCTTGTTTAAGCGCGGCTTACGAAACCAGTTCATCCAGGATGTACGTCCACTGAACCAGAACCTGCCGAACATGGTGGGTGAGGCGTTCACACTGCGCTACATTCCAGCTCGCGAAGATCTGAATCCGATCAGTGTCTTCCAGGATCGTGCGCATCCGCAGCGCAAGGCTGTCGAAGATTGCCCGGCCGGTTCGGTGTTTGTCATCGACAGCCGCAAGGATCCGCGCGCGGCCTCGGCTGGCTCGATCCTGGTGTCCCGTCTAATGGTTCGAGGCGTTGCCGGTGTCGTGACCGATGGCGGGTTTAGGGATGCTCCCGAGATCGCGAACATGCCGTTCCCCGCGTATCACAATCGCCCAAGTGCACCAACCAATCTGACGTTGCATCAGGCGTTGGACATCAATGTCCCGATCGGTTGCGGCGACGTTGCGGTATGGCCTGGAGACGTGGTGGTCGGCGATCGAGAGGGCGTTGTTGTGCTCCCGCGCCAAATCGCTCATGAGATCGCCGATGAAGCGGTCGAGATGACCGCATTCGAAGACTTTGTGACTGAAAAAGTCCTCGAAGGACGATCGATCCTCGGCCTGTACCCGCCAACCGAGGAAAAGAGTCGCGAAGACTTTGCTGCCTGGCGGCTCGCCAAGGGCCGTTGAGCAATGTTCGGGCGCATGTACCGTAGCGCCTTACGACATGGGTGAGGACTATCGTGAGCGTCAGCTCGATGCGAAGGAGCTGGAAGCCACGCAAGGGCCGCTGGTCCTGGACTTCGGTACCGAATGGTGCGGACACTGCCGCCGGGCACGTCCGCTCGTTGAGTCGGTGCTGACCGAGTATCCCGGTATTGCGCATATCCGCATTGAGGACGGCCCTGGCCGGCGACTCGGCCGGAGTTTTCGCGTGAAGCTCTGGCCTACGCTGATCTTTCTGCGCGACGGCAAGGAACTCGAACGACAGGTTCGCCCAGATGATCCGGCTGCCTTGCGGCGGGCGCTAGTCCGGATTGCTGCGTCTGCGAATTGAGGGTTTCCAGTCTGAACCTTGAGGCGCAATGCCGGCCATTGCATGTGTTCAGTTTGCTTCCAGATACAGGCGAGCAAGTCGTTCCCGTCTAGTGCCATCGACTCCGATCTCCTCGAGGTAGGCGGCTGTGCTGCCGTACTGCGTGTCGATCAGCTCGTGGGCGGCCTCCAGAAAACTGGCTCTGACGCTCCAGATCACTTGCATGACCTGCTCGGCGAGCTCCGATCCAGTGGGCAGAGCGGGGCGTCTGTACAGCTGATTTGTCAGCAAGAAATCCTGCATCACAGCCCCCCGGGAAACGCCGAGCGCTTGAAGAAACAGTGACGCGGCAAAGCCAGTCCGATCCTT
>JALRBB010000343.1 GCA_023257915.1 Quisquiliibacterium sp.
AAGCGGCTCAAATTTGGATGCAAAGTCCCATCAAAGTGGCTCAGTTTTCAAAGCCAATCAACACATTCACGGCAGCCCGACGGCGGTGCTTGCCTTCGGTGACAACGAAGGCGCGAAAGGCTGGCTCGTGGGCGAGGAGAACCGTGGTCTCGAATACATGTTCATCATGATGAACGCGGCGCGCTATTCGGTCGGTATTGAAGGTGTGGGTCTGTGCGAGCGCGCGTACCAGCGAGCCCGCGACTATGCGCACGATCGCAAGCAGGGCGTCGAGCTCGGCGGCGCGTCGCGCGACAAGGTCGCAATCGTGCGGCATCCCGACGTGCGCCGCATGTTGCTGCAGATGAAGTCGCGCACCGAGGCGCTGCGCGCCGTGGCTTGCGTGGTCGCCGCCGCGATGGATGTTGCGGCCGCTCACCCCGACGAAGCAATACGGCACGAGAATCAGAGCTTCGTCGACCTGATGATTCCCGTGGTCAAGGGCTGGAGCACCGAAAGCTCGGTGCTCGTAACCTCGCTCGGCGTGCAGGTGCACGGCGGTATGGGCTTCATCGAGGAGGCCGGCGCGGCGCAGCACTGGCGCGATTCGCGCATCACGCCGATCTACGAAGGCACCACTGGCATCCAGGCGATAGACCTGATGGCCCGCAAGATCGCCCGTGATGGTGGCGCCGCCGCGCAGCGCGTCCTGCGCGACATGGGTGCGATTCAGGAACAGCTGCTGCTTGCAGCGGATCCGGAGCTCGCCGCCGTCGCCGCGCGACTGTCGGCCGGGATCGTCGCGTTGCGCCGCTGCGTTGCCTACGTGGTGGAACACTACCGCAGCGATGCCAAAAGCGTGGCAGCCGGTGCGGTCCCGCTACTGGAACTGTTCGGCATCGTCGCTGGCGGATGGCAACTGGCGCGTGCGGCACTCGCGGCGCGCAAGGGGTTGCTGCAAGGCAGTGGCGACCCGGGCTTCCTTCGCGCCAAACTGTTGACCGCGCGCTTTTACGCCGATCACGTCCTCGCGCAGGCGCCTGGCCTGGCGGAGACGGTGGTAAACGGCGCAGCAGCGGTGCTCGCCTATACGGATGATCAGTTCTGAACGACTGACACCGACGCGGGCGACTACAAGCTTGGCGGACGCATGGGATCAGTTTGATTGATATTACAAGAAGATTGTCGTACCATTGCGAATCTGATACTGGAGCAACGCATGTCCGAAGCGGTCTACATCCTCGGAACCTTCTCCACGCCTTTCCGGCGTTGGCCCGACAAGGGTTTCAAGGAGCTCACGCGCGACGCCTACCTCTGCGCGGTGCAGGATGCTGGGCTGGCCGATCCGCAGGTGATCGAGGCCGCGTGGTTCGGCAATTGCGTGATGCACTACTGGGGCCAGCCTCTGGTGCGCGGCAACGTCGCGTTCATCCCGCTGGTGCGCGATGGTGTGTTCCGGGACCGTGCTCCGGTGGTGAACGTCGAGGGTGCATGCGCGACTGGCAGCCTTGCGCTGAACGGCGCGTACAAGGAGATCCGTGCCGGTGACGCCGACGTGACCATCGCGGTCGGCGTGGAGAAGCTCTACGACGCGAAGAATCCCGCTGCGATCCTGCAGGAGTTCGGCAAGGGCGCCGACCAGCTGAACCCGGAGGAGTGGATCGCGCACTACACGCGCATCGGCGAGCAACTGGGCCAACCTTTTGAGATGGGTGCCGATCGATCCGCGGCCATGGACACGTACTCCATGCAGGCGCGCCTCCACATGAATCTCTACGGAACCACGCGCGAACAGATTGCAGCCGCCTGCGCAAAGAGCCACACCAACGGCAGTCTCAACCCGTTGGCGCAATACCGCTTCGCGATGACGCCCGAACAGGTCCTCGCCGATCGGATGGTGTCCGATCCGCTGACGCGCGCGATGTGCGCACCAGTCGGCGACGGTGCCGCGGCCGTCATCCTCTGTTCCGAGCGGTTCCTGAAGCAACAGCCCGCGCGCGTGCGCGAGCGGGCTGTGAAAATCCGGGCGCTGACGTTGTCCGGCGGCAAGTACCGCGGAGAGCGTGAGCCGGGCCTGTCCCGGGCCGCTGCCGATCGCGCGTACGAACTTGCAGGCTTGCGACCCGAGGATATCGATCTCGCAGAGGTTCACGATGCGACCTCGTTTTGCGAGGTCTATCAAACTGAGATGTTGCGCTTCTGCCCCGAAGGACAGGGTGGTCCTTTCGCCGCTTCGGGCGCGAGCGCGATCGACGGGAAGATCGCGATCAATCCGTCAGGTGGTCTTGTGTCGAAGGGGCATCCCATTGGCGCGACGGGGCTGTCGATGTGCCACGAAGTGATCAGCCAACTACGTGGTGAAAGCGGCGAGCGGCAAGTACGCGATGCGCGGATCGGCCTGCAGCAGAATGGCGGCGGCATCATCGGCCTGGAAGAGGCGGTGTGCGCGGTCGCGATCTACGAGCGCTAGACGGACTCCGTAGGATCGTCGAGTTCGGTGAGGCGCCGCACCCAGTCGCGGCGGTGTCGGTCCAGCATGGACGTCATAACCTTGAAGTAGCTGTCGATGTCCTGCTGCGTCACGCTGTCATAAGCGGCTTGGAAACGATTCCTCTGCCCGCCCGAGACGAACTCCAGCAGCTTGTCTCCTTTGCGTGAGCAGTAGAGCTGCTTCACGCGGCCGTCCGTCGGGGATGCGCGCGTGAGGAGGTAGCCCGCTTTTGCCAGCTGCCGCATTGGTGCCTGGATGTTCTGGTGCCTCACGCCCAGAACGGCGAGCAATTCGCTGACCGTGAGGCCAGGAGCGAAGTGTGCGAAGTAGAGGATTCGGTGGTGCACGCGACCCATCGACTTCTGGGCAAGGCGCGCATCTGCGTCTTCGCTAATGCTCAGCTGCACCATGAAATGCAGCACCAACCCCGTATGAACCAGGCGCTTCTTTTCCGCGGCGACTCCGGCCGCATCCCCGCCAGTGTGTCCCCTGCCGATGCATGCGCCTTGACTGCGATCCATGGCGTTGAGTCTAGACCACCCTCTCAGCGCTTGCTAAAAGCGGCTGCGCGCATGCTCTTGCCTTGGGACTTACCCCTAGCAGCCGGCACGCGCGTTTACTGCAACCATCTTTGATGGTACAACCTTATTGACAGAAATAATTCGGGTCACTAACCTCGATTCGCCTTTGCCCAGGTCCGGTCTGGGCGACACAACACAGGAGACAACATGAGACACGCATTTCGCTTGGCACTTGCAGCGGCCGCGTTCGCGTGCTCGCTCGCCGCGACGGCGCAGCAGCAGCAGCCTTTCAGGATCGGGGCAGTCCTCCCGCTCAGTGGCGCCTTCGGTGTGTTCGGCCAGAACATGAAGCGCGGGGTCGAGTTCGCCATCCAGGAGCGCGGCGGCAAAGTCCTGGGCCGGCCCATCGAGGTGGTCTGGGAGGACTCGGAGACCAAGCCGCAGGTGGCCGTGCAGAAGACATCGCGGCTTATCGCGTCCGGAGTTGACGTGCTCTTCGGAGCCGCCAGCTCGGGCGAAACAATCGCCATGATGCCCTTGGCTGCCCAGGCTAAGGTCCCGCACCTGGTGACGATGTCGGCCGACGATCGCATCACGGGGACGAACAAGACGCGCTACACGTTCCGCACGTCGAACAACTTGGCGATGGAGAACGTCATGGTCGCCGAGCAGGTCAAGGCCTTGGGGCTGAAGAAGGTTTATGGCGTTGCTGCCGACGTCGGCACCACGCGCGAAGGATGGAATGACATTCGGGCGCTGCTCACCAAGGAAGGGGTGCAGATCGCCGGAGAGGATTTCCCCCCACTGGGCAGCAAGGACTACTCGGTAATCATCGACAAGGTACTGAAGTCGGGTGCCGACACGGTCGTGGTCGTCGCCGCAGGAAACGATGCGATCGGCTTCGTCAAGCAGAGTCACGAAGTCGGGCTTGGCAAGAAGGTCAAGATCATGGGGCCGGTGCTTCTCGACGACACGCTTGCTCGAGCCGTGGGCCCTGGCGCCGAGGGTGTCATGTCGGCCCAGCGCTACCACGCAAGTCTGCAGAACCCCTCAAACCAGAAGTTTGTCGAGGCTTACAGGAAGAAGTACGGCGAGCCGCCGGATTGGGTGGCTGGAGAGGCCTACGACGGCCTGTCGTGGTTCCTGAGCGTCGTCGAGCAAACCAGAAGCAATGACCGGGAGAAGTGGGTCGATGCTTTCGCGCAGTCGAGCTGGCCGAGCTCCATTGAAGGCGGTAAGGCCATGCGAGTGTGCGACCACCAAGCGGCGCAGGGCGGTATCTGGGGCGAGGGTACCAAGCCGGGCAGCGATTACCCCGTGCGGGTTGTTCGCCAGGTTCCCAGCAGCACTGTCTTCACCGCATGCAAGTAACGGAAGCCGGCCGGCTTCCGGTCTGACGAGCACCCATGGCTCTTACGCTCATCGGTCTGAGCATTGGACTGCTGCTGTTCCTGGTGGCTGCTGGACTGACACTGATATTCGGTCTGCTCGGGGTCATCAACTTCGCCCACGGTGCTTTCTACATGCTTGGTGCGTACATCGGGTACCAAGCCGTGGCGAGCACCGGCAGCTTCTGGCTGGCGTTGGCTTTGACCCCGCTCATCGTCCTGCCGGCAGGCGCTCTGCTGGAGCGGGTGCTGCTCCGCCCGCTCTATGCCAAGCCGCATGCCCAGCAATTGGTGATGACGTTCGGGCTCATTCTTGTCATGGAAGAGGCCGCGCGCATGGTTTGGGGGCTTGGCTACCTTCGCGTTTCGCCCCCGGCTGCTCTGGCAGGTACGACGGAAATCTTCGGCAGCTACATCGGCGACTACCGGATCTTCGCGTGTGTCGTGGCGGCCGTCGTCGCAGCCGGGCTATTGCTGGGCCTCGAGCGTACGTCGCTGGGCGCGACCATCCGCGCCGCGGCGGCGAACCCGCGCATGCTTTCTTGCCTGGGGGCCGACGTGAACCGTCTCCGCATGTGGACGTTCGGCGGTGGAACCGCTCTGGCGGCGTTCGCCGGCGTACTTGTATCGCCCCTGGTTCCCATTGATTCCGGGATGGCAATTACCGTGATCACGGACTGCTTCGTCGTGATCGTTGTCGGAGGTTTGGGAAATGCGCGGGGAGCTATCGCGGCGTCGCTGCTCGTCGGCTTGCTTCGCGCTTTCGGCCAGCAGTTCGCGGCGGAGTGGGTTGATGTGGCCACCTATGGGCTGCTGATATTCACGCTGCTTATCCGGCCGGCGGGGCTTTTCAACCAAAGGACGCGAACAGCATGAAGCCGGCCAGTCCGTCTGTCGGCAACTGCTCAGCCGAACCTCAAGCCCCGAGTTCTCTCGGGCATTCGTTCGGAAAAAGGGCCACGCTCACCGCGGCCGCTCTCCTCGCGATGGCAGCTCTTTCCGCGGCCATCGCGCCGCCGGCAGTCCACTACTTCCTTACCTCCGCGGCGATCTGGGCGATTTTTGCGCTCGGGTTCGACCTTGCTTTCGGAGTGGCCGGACTGTTGTCCTTCGGGCATTCGGTCTTCTTCGCTGCGGGCGGCTATCTGGCTGCGCTGCTGACGATGCTTGCCGGGATTCCGATGTCGGGGGCCATCCCTTTGGCCGGCCTGTCCGCCGGAATATTGGCTGCGCTTGTCGGCATGCTCGCCCTGCGGATGTCGGGCGTCTATCTGGGCCTGACTACGTTGGCGGTCTCGCAACTTTTCGAGACGCTGGTCGCCGTGCGACTCCGCGCGTACACCGGTGGAATGGAGGGGCTGGTCGGCGTCGCACGGCCGGCGATCTTCGGGCACGTACTCGACGACGACCGGTCCTATTTTCTGTTTGTCTTCGCCATCTTCATGATGGTGCTGGGCGCCAGCGCCTTGCTGCGCCAGTCACACTGGGGGCGCGGGCTGGTCGCGATGCGAATCAACGAAGTTCGAGCGCAGCAACTGGGCTTCAACACCCTGCGATTGAAGATCAGTGCCTTCGCGGCGTCTGGGGCGATCAGTGGCGTAGCCGGCGCGCTGCTGGCGTCACTGATGAGATTCGTCAATCCCGAGATCCTCAGCTGGACGATCTCGGGCGATGTCCTGATCGCCACTCTGATCGGTGGCGCGGGAACGCTCCTTGGCCCCGCCTTGGGAGCCTTGCTGATGTCGTGCTTGCGCGAAGTGCTGGGTGGGATGACAACACACTGGCACGGATTGCTCGGCGTGGTCCTCATCGTCTTTACTTTGTGGGTGCCGAATGGACTCGCGCCTGCGGTCCAGGGTCTGGTGCGCAAGCTGCGTAACGGATGATGAGCGCATCACTCCCCATCCTGAGCGCCAGCCGTCTCCGCGTTGCATTCGGAACTTTCCTTGCGGTGAACGATTTCAGTGCCGACTTTGAACACGGCCGGCGCTACGCCCTCATCGGACCGAACGGGGCCGGGAAGACAACGCTGCTCAACGCGCTCTCGGGACGCCAGCGGGTAACATCAGGCTGCGTGCAGTTGTCCGGCGAGGACATCACGCACTTGCCTGCTCACCGTCGCTTGACCGCTGGAATAGGCCGCAGTTTCCAGATCGTGAACATATTCTTCGGCTTGACGGTATTCGAGAACCTGTGTCTTGCGGTGCAGGGAGCGCGCTATGGTGGGCGGCAACCCTGGACACGTCTCGCAGCGGGCGACCGGGAGGTCCAGCAAGCGGCCCAAGAGCTGGCGGAGCAGGTCGGGCTTCAATCGATGTGCAACGCGCTTGCTTCCACGCTGTCGCACGGCGATCAGCGCGCACTCGAGCTGGCGCTCGCATTGGCTTCCAATCCGCGCGTGCTCCTGCTGGACGAGCCCCTGGCCGGCGTCGGACACGGACGCATCGCGGAGACTCTGCGCCTCATCGAGGGAGCCTCGCACGGGCGCACCGTGTTGATGGTGGAGCACAACATCGAGGCGGTGATGAATTTCGCCGAAGAGATTCTGGTGCTGGAGGCCGGCGCCCTGTTGGCGCGGGGCACCCCGGATCAGATCCGATCCGATTCGAAAGTGCGCCGCGCTTATCTGGGGGACTGATGGACACTGTGCTTGACGTCAGGAACCTGAACGTTTTCTATGGCAAGGCCTGTGCACTCGAGGGAGTTTCGTTGTCGATCCCGCGCGGCGAGATTTGCGGACTTCTCGGACGCAATGGCGCAGGCAAGACAACCTTGTTGAATGCCCTGATGGGTTTGCTTTCCATTTCAGGCGGTGACTACCGGCTGAACGGCCAAACGGCCCGCGGCGTACCCACACATCTACTCGCCCGAAGTGGCCTCGCTCTCGTACCGGCAGATCGGCAAATTTACGGTGAGCTCACCGTACGTGAGAACCTGGCGCTGGCAGCGCACAGCCGCCGGTCCGGACCTTGGACACCGGACCGGATCTTCCGCTTGTTCCCGCGGCTGCTCGAACGCTCTGAAGGGCTGGGCGAAAACCTTTCCGGTGGCGAAAAGCAGATGCTCGCGATCGCGCGTTCACTGCTGATCCAGCCTTCGGTCCTCCTGCTCGACGAGCCCACTGAGGGGCTCGCGCCGATCATTGTGCAGGAGGTCATCGCAGCCGTCGCGGAGGTGCGCCGCGAAGAAGGCGTGTCCGTGCTCATCGTCGAGCAGAACCTGAAGGCGGTCGCTCCGATCCTGCAGACCGCCCACGTGCTTGAAACCGGGCGTGTCGCGTGGAGCGGGCCGGCGGAGACACTGATCGAAGACGAATCACTGTCCCGAAGCCTATTGGGACTGTAGGCGCCAAGCACCGCTGAAGATGATCGGGCGATCGACTTCTTCAGAGTCAATTGACATCTTAGTGAGGGACTGACACATGCAAGCAACTTTCAGCGTGGGACATGTACCGCGCAATCTGGACGGCAAGGTGGCTATCGTCGTCGGCGCCGGATCATCGGGTCCCGGCTGGGGAACGGGCAAGGCAACAGCGGTCCACCTTGCGAGGTTGGGCGCAGGAGTCCTGGGTATCGATGTCAACGCCGACGCGACGGCAGCGACAGGTGACTGGGTGCGCCAAGAGGGCGGCAAGTACGAAGCGTTCGTTGGAGATGCCACCACACCCGAGGGTGCTGCCGCTGCAGTGAACGCCTGCATCGACCGCTTCGGCCGCGTGGATATCCTGGTGAACAACATTGGTGCCGGACCGGTTGAGGGCGTCGTCGAGACCTCCCTCGAGGATTGGGAGCGAGTGTTCCGCTTCAACGTCACTTCCGCGTTCCTGATGGCCAAGCACGCGATCCAGCCGATGATCTCGGTGGGCGGCGGATCCATCGTCAATGTCTCTTCGATCGCCAGCAATCGATGGACCGGGGTGCCTCTGTCGGCCTATTCCGCTTCCAAAGCGGCGATGAACCAATTGACCCAGAACATCGCGATGCAGTACGCCGCCAAGGGAATCCGCTGCAATGCCGTACTCCCTGGACTGCTGATGACACCGATGATGCTCGGGACCCTTTCGCGACACTATGGGAACGACGTCGACGCGCTGATCCGCAAGCGGGACGCCGTTTCACCGACTGGAAAAATGGGAACCGGATGGGACATTGCCTACGCCGTGGGCTTTCTCGCGTCGGACGAAAGCCGCTATATCAACGGCGTCCTCCTGCCGGTGGACGGTGGGTTGAGTTGTCAGGTCATCGGCTCGACTGGGTAGCGCGCCGGAGTCATGGGAGTGGGATGAAGGCGGGAAGCTGTGAACCGCAGCACTAGCCTATCTTGCTGACCAGCGCCCCCAACTTGTCGATCCGCATCTCGACAACGTCCCCAGTCTGGATCTTCAAGTTGGCGTCCAGTCCGCAGCCCCCCGGAAAGGCGCCGCTGGTCACGACATGTCCTGGCATGAGCGTCTGCGCTCGTGAGAGGTAAGACACCAGATCGGCGAAGCTCCATGCCATTTCAGACGTCCGATAGCTGTTCACGGTCTTGCCATTCACGACGAAGGACATCTCGAGATCCTGCGGGTCACCAACCTCGTCGGCCGTCACCAGCCAAGGTCCGAGGACGTTGCTGTGGTCGGCGTCCTTGCCCTTCGTTGGGCCAAGGCCAAACGCCATCTCCTTGCGCTGGATTTCGCGAAAGCTCACGTCGTTGAAGATGGTGTAGCCAACAATCGCGCGCCGTGCGTCGTCGATCGACAGGTCGCGCCCGCCCGTGCCGATGACCGCCGCCATCTCGCACTCCACGTCGGTTTCGCTCGCATAAGCAGGCTGTTGATTTCCACGCAGAAGTGACCCACTAACCCCCAGGATTTCCATCTAAATCTGACCCACGTACTAACCCTAACCTGCTGCTTTGTTGAGCAGCAGGAGACCAGGAGTGATAGACGTGGCAACACTGAGTGTCATCAGGCGCTGGGCCCTGCGAGAGCAGCTGTCCATCAGGGAGATCGCCCGCCGCACGGGCCTCTCGCGCAACACCATCCGCAAGTACCTGCGCGCAGGCGAGGCCGAGCCGCACTACGCCAAGCGGGTCAGTCCTTCCAAGCTCGATCCCTTCGCATCGAAGCTCTCGGGCTGGCTCAAGACGGAAGCTGGCCGATCCCGTAAGCAGCGGCGTACCGTCAAGCAGATATACGCCGATCTGCAGGCGCTGGGCTATACCGGCTCCTACAACCGGGTCGCGGCCTTTGTCCGCCTCTGGCAAGAACAACGCCTGGTGGCCCAGCAGACCACCGGCCGCGGCACCTTTGTGCCTTTGGCCTTCGGCCCCGGCGAGGCGTTCCAATTCGATTGGAGCGAGGACTGGGCAGTGCTCGCAGGTGTGCGCACCAAGCTGCAGGTGGCTCACTTCAAACTCAGTCACAGCAGGGCGTTCTACCTGCGCGCCTATCTTCTGCAGACGCACGAGATGCTGTTCGATGCCCACAACCATGCGTTCGTCGTGCTGGGCGGTGTGCCCCGCCGAGGCATCTACGACAACATGCGCACCGCTGTAGACCGGGTGCGCCGTGGCAAGGAGCGCGACGTCAATGCGCGCTTTGCGGCCATGGTGAGTCACTTCCTGTTCGAGGCCGAGTTCTGCAACCCGGCCTCGGGCTGGGAGAAGAGCCAGGTGGAGAAGAACGTGCGCGATGCCCGCCATCGCCTGTGGCAGGTGGTGCCGCCATTCCCAAGCCTGCCCGATCTCAATGCCTGGCTTGAGGAGCGCTGCGTGGCGCTGTGGCACGAGATCGAGCATGGCAAGCTGGCTGGCACCGTCGCGGACGTCTGGGCCGAGGAGCGGGCAGCCTTGATGCCTGTGCCCCGGCCCTTCGATGGCTTTGTGGAGCACACCAAGCGCGTCTCACCCACCTGCTTGGTCCACTTCGAGCGCAATCGCTACAGCGTGCCAGCGCCGTATGCCAATCGGCCTGTGAGCCTGCGGGTCTACGCGGATCGCCTGGTGGTCGCGGCCGAAGGCCAGATCGTCTGTGAACACCAGCGCCTGATCGAGCGCAATCATCACGGTGCCGGCCAGACCGTCTACGACTGGCGACACTATCTGGCGGTGCTGCAGCGCAAGCCCGGCGCTTTGCGCAATGGTGCTCCGTTCCTGGAACTGCCAGCCGCCTTCAAGCGGCTGCAAGCCGCACTCGTGAAGCAGCCAGGCGGCGACCGGGAGATGGTGGAGGTCCTGGCGCTGGTGCTGCACCACGATGAACAGGCCGTGCTCGCCGCAGTGGAACTGGCCCTGGAGTCTGGGGCTGCCAGCAAGACCCATATCCTGAACGTGCTGCACCGGCTGCTGGACGGCAAGCCCGCTCCAGCACCGGTCACCTCGCCCCAGGCCCTCAAGCTGGCGGTGGAACCCCAGGCCAACGTGCTGCGCTATGACCAATTGAGGGAGGTGCGCTATGCGTCATGACCCCGCCATCGCTTCCATCGTGATCATGCTGCGCGAGCTCAAGATGCACGGCATGGCCCAGGCAGTTGCGGAGCTGGCTGAGCAAGGTGCGCCAGCCTTCGAGGCAGCACAGCCCATCCTGTCCCAACTGCTCAAGGCTGAGACCGCCGAGCGGGAGGTGCGCTCGGTGGCTTACCAATTGAAGGTGGCCAGGTTCCCCGCGTACCGGGACCTGGCAGGCTTCGACTTCAGCCACAGCGAGGTGAACGAAGCCCTGGTGCGCCAGTTGCACCGGTGTGAGTTCCTGGAGGATGCCAACAACGTGGTGCTGGTGGGCGGGCCGGGCACAGGCAAGACCCACATTGCCACAGCCCTCGGAGTGCAAGCCATTGAACACCATCACCGAAGGGTGCGGTTCTTCTCCACGGTAGAGTTGGTCAATGCGCTGGAAGAAGAGAAGGCCCAAGGCAAGACAGGGCAGATGGCCCACCGGCTTGCATATGTGGATCTGGTGATCCTGGA
>JALRBB010000433.1 GCA_023257915.1 Quisquiliibacterium sp.
AGTACATAGCGATCGCCCACCTTGGCGCGTACCATCGCGATCCCTTTGGCCTTCAGCGCGAACCGAAAACAGCAGGCTGGTCAGCCCGCCAGGATCGGCGCTGGCGCGCGTCAGACCGTCCAGGAATGCCCGGTCCTCGCCGGGAGGCGTGTTGCGACCCTCCGGTTCGATAAACAAGCGCCCCAGGATCGAATGGCGCGCAAGCACCGCAAACAACTCGCCGGTCATGTAGGTGCGGAATTCGGCAATCCGGCCGTCGCGCACCCGGACCCACTTGCTGTGCGTGCCCGGCAGCACGATCGTTGCGTGCTGTAGTGCGAGTCGGGATAGCGCCCCGACTACCTGAGTTTCCTCGCCGCGAATCACATCGTGCGTGCTGGACGCACCGACTGTACACACGCCCGGCACGATCCGAAAACGTCTGCCGGCGGCATCGTCGATCGCCAGCACTGCACCAGCCAGTTCCGCGAAACCGGCTGGCGTCGGCGCATATTGCGCCTCGCGCCAACCTTGGCGGCTGCCGATCATGCCGCAGGCGATCACTGGCAAGCCTGGTGTCTGTTGCAGCCAGTCCGCGCACAAGGATTCGAAGGCCTGGCGAAATCCGCCGTCGGTGATTGCCTGGATTCCGGCAGCCGCCTCGCGCCGGGCGAGCACGCTGCCGTCCGCGCCAAACAGGTAGGCACGCAGCGAACTGGTACCCCAGTCGAGTCCGATCAGGTTTGCGCAAGTCATGCGGCAGTATGCCGGATCGGGGAGGGCCGCCGTCCGCTTGCTATCATTTCCGCTCCCATGACCCTTACCGAACTCAAGTACATCGTTGCGGTCGCGCGCGAACGGCATTTTGGCCGCGCGGCGGAGGCTTGCTTTGTCAGTCAGCCGACGCTGTCGGTTGCGATCAAGAAGCTCGAGGAAGAACTCGGCGTGCAGCTGTTTGAGCGCGGCGGCGCAGAGATCGCGGTGACGCCGGTCGGCGAACAGATCATCGACGAAGCGCAACGAATCCTTGAACGCACCAATGCGATCCGCGAAATCGCCCAACAAGGTCGTGATCCGCTCAGCGGACCACTGAAAGTCGGCATCATCTACACGATTGGTCCGTATCTGCTGCCGAACCTGATCCGGGCGATGATCGCCGACGCGCCTGCGATGCCCTTGATTCTGCAGGAGAACTTCACGGTCCGATTGCTTGAACTGCTGCGCCAGGGCGAAATCGATGTCGCAGTGCTGGCCGATCCTTTCCCCGACACGGGTCTGGTCACGCAGGCGCTCTACGATGAACCCTTCGTGGTTGCGATGCCGCGAGCCCACGCCTGGGCAAAGCGCAAGTCGATCGGAACACAGGAGCTCAAGGACGAGACGATGCTGCTGTTGGGCACCGGCCACTGTTTCCGTGATCATGTGCTCGAGGTTTGCCCCGAGATGTCGCGGTTCTCGCAATCGAGCGGTGGATTCCAGAAGGCCTTCGAGGGCAGTTCGCTCGAGACAATCCGGCACATGGTTGCTTCCGGTGTCGGCATCACCGTGCTTCCCTTGCTGGCCGTGCCCGAATCGCGCGACGGGCTGCTGCGCTGCGTTCCGTTCGAGGAGCCGACACCGTTTCGGCGGGTCTCGCTGGCCTGGCGCAAGAGCTACCCCAGAAGTCGCGCAATCGGCGCGTTACGCGATGCGATCCTGGCCATCGATCTGCCGGGCGTCACGAAACTGCCAGATGCGAAAGCCCAGTTGAACTGAACTACCAGCACCATGAACGATAAATCCTTGTACCCGACCATTGACCAGACCATCGGCCGCACGCCGCTGGTGCGATTGCAGCGACTTCCCGGAGCCGGTATCGCTGCGCGCAACAACCTGATTCTGGGCAAGCTCGAAGGAAACAACCCCGCCGGTTCGGTGAAGGATCGTCCGGCAATCGCGATGATCGAGCGTGCCGAGGCGCGTGGCGACATCCGTCCGGGCGACACGCTGATCGAGGCCACCTCCGGCAACACCGGTATCGCACTGGCGATGGCCGCCGCAATTCGTGGCTATCGGATGGTGCTGATCATGCCGGAGAACCTGTCGGTTGAACGCCGGCAGGTGATGAAGGCGTTCGGCGCCGAGCTGATCCTGGTCAGCCGCGAGCAGGGGATGGAATATGCGCGTGATCTGGCTGAGCAGATGCAGGCTCGCGGTGAGGGGCGTGTGCTTGATCAGTTCTCCAACGACGACAACTGGGCTGCGCACTTCGAAAGCACTGGTCCAGAAATCTGGCAGGACACCCGCGGACAGGTCACACACTTCGTCTCTGCGATGGGCACCACCGGCACGATCACCGGAGTGTCGCGATATCTGAAGGAACAGAATCCACAGGTTCGGATCGTCGGCGCGCAACCGTCGGAGGGCTCATCGATCCCGGGCATCCGCAAGTGGCCGGATGAATACCTGCCGCGCATTTATCAGCATGCGATCGTCGACACTGTCGAATACGTCAGCCAGTCCGATGCCGAGCAGATGGCTCGCAGGCTGGCCGCCGAAGAAGGAATCTTCTGTGGCATCTCGGCCGCGGGTGCCTGTTGCATCGCGCTGCGCATCGCCGAACAGGTCGAGAACGCGACGATCGTGTTCATTGTGTGTGATCGCGGAGATCGCTACCTGTCTACCGGCGTCTTCCCCGCGTGAGCGGGCTGGGGGGCGCGACCGCGGTGCCGCTGCGTGGCATCGCGCTGATGATCGCCGCCTGCGCGTCGTTCGCGCTGCTCGATGCAACGGTCAAGGTGCTGTCCGCGCGCTATCCGGCGCCGATGATCGCCTGGGCGCGATATTTTTTTCATGTCGCGATCCTGTTGATCGTCATGTGGCCGCGCTACGGCGTGCGGTTGTTCCGCACACGCCGGCCGGGCTTGCAGCTGGTCCGCGGTGTTTGCCTCGGTGCGTCGTCGCTGTTCTTTTTTTCGGCACTGGGTTTTTTGCCGCTCGCCGAAACTTCAGCACTGGCTTCGGTCGCGCCGATTCTGGTCACCGTGGCTGCGGTTCGTTGGCTCGGTGAAAAGCCGCCGCCAGGGACCGCCTGGGCGCTGGGCATGAGCTTTGCCGGGGTGCTGTTGATCATCCGGCCTGGCACCGAGCTGTTCGGCTGGGCTGCGCTGCTGCCGCTTTGCACCGCGGTCTGCGGGGCCGGCTATCAGCTGGCGACTCGTCGCCTCTCGGGTGTGGACGACGGAATCACGACGCTCTTTCTTGGCGGTGTGGTGTCGGTGGTGCTGTTGCTGACGGTGCTGCCGTTCTACTGGACGTTTCCCACGTCCGTGCTCGATGCCTTGCTGTTCATGCTGACTGGCGTGATCGGAGCCGGCGGTCACCTGTTGCTGGTTCGCGCGTATGAATATGCCTCGGCGTCAACACTCGCGCCGTTCAGCTACGCGCACGCGGTCACCGCATTGCCGGTCGGATGGCTGCTGTTCGACGCGTTTCCGGATGACATCGCGCTGACCGGTGTGGCGCTGATCGTGCTGACCGGGGCCTGGACGGCGTGGCGCAACCACGTGCCCCCGTCATCCACCGAGAGTTGAAACCAAGGCGCGGGCTCAGCGCGCGGCGCGTAATTCCTGGGCGAGATCGAGCACCGCCGTGGCGTAGAAGCTCGACCGGTTGTAGCGAGTGACCACATAAAAGTTGCGCGCGCCGAGCAAGTAAGTCGGCGCTGCGTCACCGTTCGGAAGGTCGATCAGCGCAAGTTGCGCGCCGTCGGGGACGGATCCGATTGCGCCAACTCCGAAGCCTGACAACTGGGGCATCGTGTATCGCGGTTCGATGCCCGCTTCGATCAACGGATCGAGCCGGGCGTCGGCGCTGATCCGGGTCGGATAGTAGGGCTGTCCGCCGGGAACCCAGCCATGCTCGGCCAGAAAGCGGGCGACGCTGCCGATCGCATCGACCGGGCTGTGACGCAGGTCGATCTTGCCGTCCTTGTCGAAGTCCACCGCGTAGTTCCGAATGCTGCTGGGCATGAACTGCGGCAGACCGATCGCTCCGGCGTACGAGCCTTTCGTGTCCTGAAGGTCCAGACGCCCGTCGCGGGCCAGCAGCAAAAGACTCTCGAGTTCCCCACGAAAAAATTCTGCCCGGCGCGGATAGTCGAAGGCCAGCGTGGTCAGCGCATCTAGTACCGGAAAGCTGCCGGTCACCCGTCCGTAAATGGTCTCGACGCCGATGATCGCCACGATTACTTCGGGCGGAACACCGTAGATGCTGGCCGCACGCTCCAGCGTCGCCCGATGCTGCGCCCAGAATTCGATGCCGCCGTCGATGCGGGAGCGATCCAGGAAGCGGGCCCGGTAGGCGCTCCAGGAGCGCTTGAAGGTCCTGGCAGGAGGAGCGATCAGGCGCAGTGCATCGGGCTGCTTTCGAACCTCGGCAAACGTGCGGCTCAGTTCCTTCGGATCGAAGCCGTGGCGTTGCGCTAGCGATTCGATGAAGGCCTGGACGTCCTCGCGTTTCTCGTAATGGCCGGCTGCAGCTTGCTGCGTCTTTACCGCAGTCGATTTGCCGCCGGTCTGGCCATGGGCCGTCGATGTTGCGGCTGCAAGCGTCATCGCGACACCACCGGCCGCCAGAAGGGATGAAACTGCGCATCGCAGCGCGCGGTTTGTGAACAGGTCGAGTCTCAAGGCTTGAAGGATTGGATCAGGGTTCGCAAGTGTCGCACGTGCACCCGGTCAGGGGTGCCATGCGAACCGTAGCGTAACCGGTTGTAGGCTTGGACGAACTCGCTGACCTGGATGGCCATCGGCGGGGCTGGCTGGCGCTAGAATCGGGATTCGACGTCAAATCGGGAGCAAGCGATGTCAGCCGTGATGCAAAACGCCGCTCAAGCGCCGCTGGTGCTGTCCGAGCAAACCGGATCTGTGGTCACCCTGACCCTGAATCGACCCGCGCAGTTCAATGCCTTGTCCGAAGGCATGCTTGATGCGTTGGACGAAGCGTTGTCGGCAATCGCCGCGGATGACAGCGTGCGGGTTGTCGTGCTCGCCGCAGCCGGCAAGGCGTTTTGTGCGGGCCATGACCTGCGCGAGATGCGCGCCAGCCCGTCGCTCGAGTATTACCAGACGCTGTTCGCACGCTGCGCGAAGATGATGATGACAATCCAGCGGATGCCGCAGCCGGTCATTGCTCGGGTGCACGGCATCGCCACGGCTGCCGGCTGCCAGCTGGTTGGTATGTGCGATCTGGCGCTTGCATCCGAGGACGCGAAGTTTGCAGTGTCCGGCGTCAATCTGGGGCTGTTTTGTGCGACGCCGTCGGTCGCGCTGTCACGCAATCTGTCGCGCAAGACGGCCTTTGAGATGCTGGTCACCGGCGAGTTCATCGATGCACAGACGGCCGCGCAGCGCGGGCTGATCAACCGCGCGGTCCCGGCGGCAGAACTGGACGCCGAGATCGACCGGATCGCGCAACTGATCGCCGCCAAGCCGCAGGTCGCAATCGCGGCAGGCAAGGGACTTTTCTACCGCCAGCTCGAGATGGGCATCGACGCGGCCTATCAACTGGCTGGCCAGACGATGGCCTGCAACATGATGGCTGAGCCCACCCTGGAGGGAGTGCAGGCCTTTATCGATAAACGCAAGCCCAACTGGTGAGGAAACCATTCATGAGCCGTAATGCATCGCACGCTGACCTGACGCAACTGATCAATCACCAGGTGCGGCTGGCCGCCCGGCCGGTCGGTTTGCCCACGATGGACAACTGGCAGATGACCACCGAGCCGGTGGCGCAGCCAGAGCTCGACGGGATCGTCGTGCAGGTGCTGATGATCTCGCTCGATCCGGCGATGCGCGGCTGGATGAACGAAGGACGCAGCTATATCGCGCCGGTGGGCCTGGGAGACGTGATGCGGGCCGGCGGTGTCGGGCGTGTGATCGCTTCGTCCAACCGGAACTGGCAGGTTGGCGATCATGTTTCCGGTGCCTTTGGCGTCCAGCAGTTCTGCACGCTTTCGCCCACCGCGATTCGCGCTGCCGGCGTCGCCCGCATCGATCCCGGCAGCGCGCCGCTGTCGGCCTGGCTCAACGCGCTCGGCATGCCGGGCATGACCGGTTATTTCGGTCTGCTCGAGGTTGGTCAGCCGAAGTCTGGTGAGACCGTGGTGGTGTCTGGCGCAGCCGGCGCGGTCGGTCAGATGGTCGGTCAGGTCGCACGGATTCAGGGTTGCCGGGTGGTCGGGATTGCCGGCGGCAAGGCCAAGTGCGATTTCGTGGTCAACGAACTCGGTTTCGACGCCTGCATCGATTACAAGGCCGGGTCGGTTCGCGACGGCCTCAAGCAGCATTGCCCGCAAGGGGTCGATATCTATTTCGACAATGTCGGCGGTGACATCCTGGATACGGTGCTCACCCGCATCAACATGCGGGCGCGTATCGTGATCTGCGGCGCTATTTCCCAGTACAACGCCACCGAACAGGTCCAGGGCCCTAAAAATTACTTGTCGCTGCTGGTGAATCGCGCGCGGATGGAAGGGATCGTCGTGTTCGACTGGGCTGCGCGTTATCCCGAGGCGGTTCAGCAGATCGCCGGCTGGATGCGCGAAGGGCGCCTGCAGTCGCGCGAGCATGTCCTGGACGGCGGAGTGCAGCGTTTTCCAGAGGCGCTGAACATGCTGTTCACCGGTGAGAACTTCGGCAAGCTCGTGCTGAAAGTCGCCGATTAGATTCTGAAAATTGCGAATCGGCCAGTCAGGTCGACGGGCTCGCGCCGACAAGAATCTATAATCTCTGGTTTTCCATCAGCGACGAGAGCCGATCGATGAAGATCCTGGTACCCGTGAAGCGCGTGGTCGACTACAACGTCAAGGTCCGCGTAAAGAGCGACGGCAGCGGTGTGGATATCGCCAACGTCAAAATGTCGATGAACCCGTTCGACGAAATTGCAGTCGAGGAAGCGGTTCGCCTGAAGGAAAAGGGCGTCGCCACCGAAATCATCGCGATCAGCTGCGGTGTGACTGCCTGTCAGGAGACGCTGCGCACCGCGCTGGCGATCGGCGCCGATCGCGCAATCCTGGTCGAGACCGACGCCGAGCTGCAGCCGCTGGCAGTGGCCAAGCTGCTCAAGGCGGTCGCCGATCGCGAGCAACCGCAGTTGATGATCCTGGGCA
>JALRBB010000447.1 GCA_023257915.1 Quisquiliibacterium sp.
GCTTCGTGACCTTTGCTTCGTAACCTTTGCTTCGCAACATCAGGCCGATTCGGCATCGAACTCAAGACTGGCCTGGCCGATTCCGTCGAAGCTGACCTCGACCAGGTCGCCTGGAGCCACCGGCATGATTCCGCTCCAGGCGCCAGTGGTGATCAGATCCCCCTTGCGCAGGCCACCGTAGCGTTGCGCCGCATGTTCGACGAGCCAGCGCATGGTCCATAACGGGTCGCCGACCGGGTGCGTGCCAATCGTGTCGGCGGCGATATGACTGTTCACCTTGACGATGCAGCGCTGGGTACTCCAATCGCGCAGCCCGAACGGCACCAGATCTCCGACAACCAGCGCGCCATGCAGCTGTAGATCGGCGAGCTTGTTCGGCCCCGAGATCTCCGTGCCTTGCGCAAAGCGCGAGTCCACCACCTCGATCGTCACGCAGATTGCATCAAAGCAACTCGCGATCGTCGCCTGGCTGGTATTCGCCGCGAGCAGCTCCTTGAGGTCGCCGGCAAGCCGGAACGCCAGTTCTGCCTCGATGCCCAGGCGCGGCATCGCGGTGGGGGCGATTCGCGCGGGTGAACTGAGCAGGCCGGCATCCGGCAGCGGAGCGGCGGTGGGTGTCGACGCACGACCCTGCGTACCAACCTTCCAGGCTTTCGGGCGCGAGTCCTTGAACCAGCCGCCCAGGCGGGCACAAACGTCCTGGACCGCGTACGCCTCTTCGTTCGAGGTGACCGCGAAGTGTGAACCGGTGATGGGCGTTGCATGGGCCCTGGCTTCGAGCAAAAGGGCGGCGAGTCGGTCGATTTCGTTCGTATTCATCGTGCGTGCATCCGCAAGGGCGGGCGTACGCCCGGATCGTGTCGCTTGGTCAAAGCTTGCTTGTAGCCGAAAAATCGATGCTCGTAAAAGCTGCTATCGTTCAAACGGGTCAGCGCCAGTTGCTCCTGGCCCACATTAGTCCGATTCGGATTGAACTTGCGAGATGAACCGACACGACATTGAAGCCCCGGCCTCGGCCCCGTCGATGCCCGATCCGTCGTCTGCGGTTGTGCGCTCCGACACCTCAAGCGGCGGTGAAGCACCCTTCGATCAGCACGCAGACGCTTCTGGTTCGCACACGCGCGAGGATGCCGAGATCGCCGAGGCTGGGCGGGTGCCTGAGGCTGGTCCTTTGATGCCATTCAGGATGCGCCACGCATTGGCGGCCTGGCTTGGCGCTTTTGTGGTCATTGCGGGCACCTGGAATCTTTTCGAGTATCAGGACCTGTTGTTTGCATTCGCGTCCCTGGGGGGCTCGACGGTCGTTTTGTTCTCCATGCCTGAGAGTCGAATGGCGCAGCCCCGCAGCCTGTTCGGCGGGCATGCCATTTCCGCGGTGATCGGTCTGCTGATGCTGGGATGGTTCGGTGCCAATACCTGGACAATCGCGGCGGCCGTGGCGACCGCACTGGCCGTGATGCAACTGACCGGCACCACGCACTCACCGGCAGGAGCGAACCCGATCATCATCATGAGCAGCGCAGTCAGCGCTCCGGTTCTGATGCTGAACCTCGGGGTTGGTTTGCTGGTGCTTTGGCTGGTTGCGGTCGTCTTGCTGAACGGACTGCGTATCAGTCCGTACTGCCGCTATGTGCATCGTCAGCTGCTCGACACGATCCGCCGACTCCCGGGTGCTTTCCGAAGCAGACGTCATCGTGCTTCCTCGGGTTCGCCTGCCGAATCTTCCTCTCAATCTCGATCGGACTGAGCGCGCCGCAACGGGAACTCGCCCTGCTGCGCATCCGGGCAGGGCGAGGTCTTCGGCTAGACAAATGCATTTGGATAAATTAAATTTGCCTCAATGCATGAGGGCGGCGACGCAAGCTTGCAGATCCTGGTAGACCCTTGTCGTGATTCTCGTCCCGCAGCGGTCGGGAGCAACGGCATTCGGACCCCGTCCCTTTGGAGCGGGGTTTTTTTTCGTCTTGAACACCGATGTCCGGCGCGGGGGCGCTGATTTTCCGGTGGATTCGGCCAGGAGCCGGCTTCAGGCCGGCATGCCCGCTCAGCTCGATGTTGCTTGCGCGCGTTCGAAGGCGTCCAAAAGTGCCTCGGAGCCTTGCGCGCCGGACACCCCGATCTGTTGGGCAATGACGAAGAACGGTACGCCGCTGATCCCTGCATTGCGCACTTGCGCGTCGCGAGCAGCGATAGCCTGCAGTGAGTCTGGCGACAAAGCTGCCTGGATCTGCGCGTCATCCAGTCCGCAGCCGTCCGCGACCGAGCGCAGCGCATCTTCGTCGCACAGATCAACGCCATCGACGAAGTACGCCTGGAATAAGGCATCGACAATCGGGGCCTGTTCGGTCTGCTCGCCGGCCGCGATCAGCGCATGCGCCTGCAGCGTGTTCGGCTGGCGGCGGATGTTCTGAGGCTCGAATGCCAGTTGCGCGGTGCGCGCCGCTGCGATCACGCGCTGATAGCCAGGGCCGCCCTGCGGATTGCCGAACTTGGCCTGCAGATAGTCGCCCCTGTCCATGCCTTGCGGCGGCATGTCCGGGTTCAGCTGAAATGGGTGCCAACGCACGATTGGTGCCGGGTTGCCGCGCTCAGACCAGGCGGCGATTGCGTCGTCCAGATGTTTCTTGCCGATGTAACACCAAGGGCAGACGACATCGGAGACCACATCGATGATCAAGGGCTCGCCGGTCTGTGCGCCAGCGGCCTGGTCGCTGCTGTTCATGGCTGGGTCTGCGCCGCCGTGCGTGCTCATTTGATGATCAGCACGGGAATTGGGCAACTGGCGCTGACCCTTGCCGCGACCGACCCGATGATCAGGTCCTTGAGGGACGAACGGCCTTTGGAGCCCAGAACCACGAGGTCGAACTCACCCTTGCGCGCCGCTGCGATGATCTCGGCTGCGACATGTCCGACACGGATGATCATGTCGTGGCTGACGCCCGCCTTGTCCAAAACGGCGCGGCCCGGCGCGAGGTCGGCATCGGAAAGTTCGCGCAGGTAGTCGGTGACTGCCTTCTTGCCGACAAAGCGCTCCGCATGGCGCAGGCCGGCGTCGTCATGCACGCTGATCAGCGTGACCTTGCCCCGTTCCTTGAGCATCTTGTCGAGCTTCGCCGCGTACCGGACTGCGCGAAGCGCATTCTTAGAGCCATCGCTGGCCACCAGGATCTTCATTGAAGGGCCTCCAAATAGCGTTTTGCTGTCGTGTCGTTGTGTCATGTCGTTGTGTGCGTCAAATTCCATTGTAGCGGCCGCAAGCGTCGCAACCGTTTGTCGAAGTGCGGGCAAGCCCTTAAAGTGCGGCCTTTCATCCGAACCCTGAGTGGAATTCCGACTATGGATTTCTCCCTTCCCTTTGCGTCGCGCTCTCCCGTGATGGCGCGCAATGTCGTCGCAAGCTCCCAACCCCTGGCGACGCAGGCCGGACTGAATGCGCTGGCGCGCGGAGGCACCGCGATCGATGCGGCGCTTGCGGCCGCCATTACGCTGACCGTCGTCGAGCCCACGATGAACGGCATCGGCAGCGACCTGTTTGCGTTGATCTGGGATGGCGAGCGTCTGCACGGATTGAATGCATCCGGGCGGGCGCCAGCGGCCTGGACCGCGCAGCGGTTCGCCGGTCTGGACAAGATGCCGGCGATCGGCTGGGACACCGTGACCGTCCCTGGCGCGGTGTCAGGATGGGTTGCGCTGTCCGAGCGATTCGGCAGCCTGCCGTTCACCGAATTATTCGAGGCTGGCGTGCGCCATGCGCGCGACGGTTTTCCAGTGTCGCCGGTCATCGCACGGCAATGGGAATTGGCCACCGCACAGCTGGCTGAACAGCCGGGCTTTCGTGAGGCGTTCATGCCCGAAGGACGCGCTCCCCGCGCCGGAGAAACCTGGCGCTTTGAAGCGCAGGCCCGCACGCTCGAGGAAATTGCCGCAAGCCGTGGCGAGTCTTTCTATCGCGGGCCGCTTGCCGCCGCAATCGCACAGTTCGCGCGCGAAACCGGCGGTGCAATCGACGAAGCGGACCTCGCCGCACATCGCTGCGACTGGGTCGAACCGATCGCACGGGACTACCACGGCTACACGGTTCACGAGATTCCGCCGAACGGGTCGGGCATCGCGGCACTGATCGCGCTGGGCATTCTCGAGCACCTGCCGGTCTCTGGCACCGCGCCGGATTCCGCCGAGCGCTTGCATCTTCAGATCGAAGCCATGCGTCTGGCCTTCGCGGATTCGCATGCGCACATCGCAGATCCCGAGCATATGCGCGTGAGCACAAGCGCCATGCTGACCGATTCCTATCTCGCGCAGCGCGCCGCACTGATCGATCCGCAGCGCGCCGGCAGCTATCCGGCAGGCGAGCCGCCCAAGGGTGGCACCGTCTACCTGTGCGCCGCCGATGCCCAGGGGCGAATGGTTTCCCTGATCCAGTCGAATTTCAAGGGCTTCGGTTCCGGCGTCGTGGTTCCCGGCACCGGGATCTCGCTGCAGAACCGGGGAATGGGTTTTTCACTGCAGCCTGGTCATCCGAATTTCATCGGTCCGCGCAAGCGTCCGTATCACACGATCATCCCGGCCTTCATGACGCGGCAGGGGCGTCCGGTGATGGCCTTCGGCGTCATGGGCGGCAACATGCAGCCGCAGGGGCATCTTCAGGTCGCGATGCGCTTTGTCGATGACCGCCTCAATCCGCAGTCCTGTTCCGACGGACCACGCTGGCGGATCGATGATGCGGGGGATCTGACCGTGGAGTCCTCGCTACCCTCGCAGACGGTCCATGGGCTGCGCGCGAAGGGGCATGCGGTCAAGGTGATGCCCAACGACAGCCTGGATTTTGGCAGTTGTCAGGCGATCGCCTGCCTGAGCGAGGATCCGCGCGACGGTTATGTCGCTGGTTCAGACCATCGTCGCGATGGACACGCCGGCGGATTTTGAACCGTGGATGAAGGCGGATCGGGGGATTTCCCGCCCGCAACATGCAAAACGCCGCCCGAGGGCGGCGTTACTTTAACTGGTTCCGGCGGCAGGTCTGGCTAATGGCGTTTGCAGCCAAGCCGCAAGCGCATCCCGCGCGGATCCCTGAATCAGCTGGCCGACTGGCCAGAGATCAGCTTTTGCAATTCACCGGACTCGTACATTTCATGGACGATGTCGGAGCCTCCGACAAATTCGCCACCAACGTACAGTTGCGGAATGGTCGGCCAGTTGGAGAAATCCTTGATGCCCTGACGCACTTCGTCATCTTCGAGGACGTTGACGGTGACCAGGTTCTTGACGCCACAGGCCTTCAGGACCTGGATTGCCCGCCCGGAAAAACCGCACTGAGGGAACTGGGCCGTGCCCTTCATGAACAGCACGACCGGATTTTCGGCGACGGTCTTACTGATGAACTCTTTTGCTTCCATGGATGATGCCTTTCGCGGCGCTGCTGAAACCTGAATTCTAGGAACGTGGCGACATCGGAGTCAAACTGATTGTCGCGCAATTCGCCGGATTCCTTACCGGTCCGGGTCATATTCTCACCCTGTGCACCCGCCAACATGCGGGAGGCACTGACGCCGACAGTGTCATTGCCCTCAGGCCGGCAGGCGTCCGGTCGTGACGCGATCCAGCCCGGCGGCATCCTGCAGTGTGCTGATCTGCTCAAAGCAGGCTGCCCCGAGCAAGGCGCGAACCACGGCACCCTGCTCGAACCCATGCTCCAAAAACAACATGCCGGCGGCTCGCAAACGCAGCGGCGCTCCGGCGCAGATCACTCGCAGCGCGTCCAGGCCATCATCGCCAGAAGCCAGGGCGTTTGCCGGTTCGAACCGCAGGTCGCCCTGTGCCAGGTGGGGATCGGCGGCGGCGATATAGGGCGGGTTTGAGACGATCAGATCGAAGCGCTCGCCTGAGTTCACCGCCGACCACCAGTCCCCGGCCCGAAACTGCAGCCGGGCTGCGGCCAGCGCCTTGGGGCATAGCCTTGCCGCATTGCTTGAGGCCGTCGCCAGCGCCTGCTCGCTCGTGTCGGTTGCCAGGATGTGCAGGTCACTTCGCAGGCAAGCCAGCGTGACCGCGATGCAGCCCGAGCCGGTGCCCAGCTCCAGGAGCGTCGCATCTGCACGGGCGGCCTGCACCACGAGGTCGACCAGCAACTCGGTCTCAGGTCGCGGAATCAGTACCGCCGGGTCAACTTTGAAGCACCGCCCGTGAAACTCTCGTTCACCGACCAGATAGGCCAGCGGCTCGCCCGCACGACGACGTTGCGCCAGTTCAGCAAAGCGCGCAGCCGAATCGGCGCCGGGCGCCTCGTCACCATGGGCGATCAGCCACTCGCGGCTCCTGCCGCTGGCATGTTCGAGCAGTGCCCGTGCCTCCAGGCGCGGCAGATCGCTGCCGGAGATCAGGGCGTCGAAGTTCGCAGCCGCCAGGAGACGATCGCTGGTGCGCATCGGGTGTCTGCGGACCCCGGGGCCGCAGCCTCAGGCGGCCAGTTCCTCGGAAAGCGCGGCGATTTGCTCGGCCTGACGGGCAGCCGCCAGCGCGTCGACGATTTCGTCTAGCTCGCCGTCCATGATCCGGTCAATCTTGTACAGCGTCAGGTTGATACGATGGTCGGTGACCCGCCCCTGCGGAAAGTTGTAGGTGCGAATCCGTTCCGAGCGGTCTCCCGAACCGATCAGCGACTTGCGATGCGCGGCTTCGCGGGCCTGTGTCTCGCGCATCTGCCTGTCCTTGATGCGCGCGGCGAGCACCTTTAGCGCTTTTTCCTTGTTGCGATGCTGCGAACGATCATCCTGACACTCGACAACGATGCCGGTCGGCAGATGGGTCAGGCGGACTGCGGATTCGGTCTTGTTGACATGCTGACCACCCGCTCCGGAGGCGCGGAACACATCGACCCGCAAGTCATCGGGTGCGATCTGCAGGTCGGCGGTTTCATCGGCCTCGGCAAGCACCGCGACAGTGCATGCTGATGTGTGAATTCGACCCTGCGCCTCGGTCTCCGGTACCCGTTGCACCCGGTGTCCGCCCGATTCGAACTTGAGCCGGGCGAACACATCGACGCCGCTGATGCGCAGGATCACTTCCTTGTAGCCGCCCAGATCCGACGCACTTTCTGACATCAGTTCGGTACGCCATTTCTGACGCTCGGCGTAGCGCGAGTACATGCGCAGCAAATCGCCAGCAAAGAGCGCCGATTCGTCGCCACCGGTGCCGGCGCGGATCTCCAGGATGACATCGCGTTCGTCATCCGGATCCCTGGGCAGCATCAGTCGCTGCAGTACCTGTTCCTCGTCGTTGAGCCGCTGCTGGGCTGCCAGTGCCTCCTCGTCGGCGAACTCGCGCATCTGCGGGTCGGCGCGCATCGATTCGGCAGCCTTCAGGTCTGCGTCGGCGCTTTGCCAGGATTGGTAGTGCTCGACCAGTTGGGTCAGTTCGGCATGCTCACGATTCAGGCGACGGAACTCGCCCAGGT
>JALRBB010000545.1 GCA_023257915.1 Quisquiliibacterium sp.
GCGGCAAGACCGGCATCAATCATCCGCTTGGCAAGAACATGGTCGGCGCGTTTCATCAGCCAAGGCTGGTTCTGGCCGATGTCGGCTGTTTGCAAACTCTGCCGCCGCGTGAACTGTCCGCCGGTCTGGCTGAAGTCATCAAGCATGGCGCGATCGCTGACGAGCACTATCTTGGGTCGATCGAGCGGACATTGCCCAGGCTGCTTGCCCGTGATGCCGATGCGCTGTCCGACGCGGTTGCGCGCTCGTGCGAGATCAAGGCCGAGGTGGTCGCCAAGGATGAGCATGAGGGGGGGCTGCGCGCCATCCTGAACTTCGGTCATACCTTCGGGCATGCCATCGAGGCTGGGCTTGGCTATGGAGAGTGGCTGCACGGAGAGGCGGTCGGGGCCGGCATGGTGATGGCCGCGCAATTGTCGTTGCGACTGGGCCTGCTCGGTAACGCGCAGGCCGGCAGGCTCGAGTCGACGATCCAGGCTGCCGGCTTGCCGGTGCGAGGGCCGGCCTGGCCAGCGCAGCGATACGTCGAACTGATGAGCGTGGACAAGAAGGCCGAACGGGGCACACCGAAATTCGTGTTGTTGCAGGGCTTGGGAAGTGCCTGCGTCCAGCGCGCTCCCGATGACGCGGTGGTCTCGACCCTGCAGGCCTGCACCCAGGGCGGCGCGCTCTGATGGCTTCGCGGCTGCCCGAGAGGCGATGAACGCTTCGGCCGGCAGCGCAGGGCTCGCCCGATACGCGGCGCAATCGGCCGGCACGCGTGGGCGTCGCTACCAGGAGCCCGCGGCGCTGACGCGCAGTGATTTTCAGCGTGACCGTGACCGGATCGTTCACTCGACCGCATTCCGGCGACTCGAGTACAAGACGCAGGTATTCCTGAACCATGAAGGGGACCTGTTTCGGACCCGCCTGACCCATTCAATCGAGGTCGCGCAGATCGCCCGTTCGATCGCCCGGGCGCTCGGCCTGGACGAAGATTTGGTCGAAGCGATCTCGCTGGCCCACGACCTCGGCCACACGCCATTCGGTCATGCCGGCCAGGACGCGTTGAATGCCTGCATGCGCGATCACGGCGGTTTCGAACACAACCTGCAGTCGCTTCGGGTCGTTGACGAGCTCGAACAGCGTTACGGTGGCTTCGACGGGCTGAATCTTTGCTTCGAGACGCGCGAGGGCATCCTCAAGCACTGTTCGGCGGCAAACGCCCGGCGGCTCGGCGAACTGGGCGAACGTTTCCTGCTGGGGCTGCAGCCTTCGCTCGAGGCCCAGGTGGCCAATCTGGCTGACGAGATTGCCTACAACAATCATGATGTCGACGATGGCTTGCGCTCGGGTCTGATCACGCTGGAGCAGTTGCAGCAGGTCGATCTGTTTGCGGCGCACGCCGATGTGGTGAGCGCCAGGTATCCGGCGATCGCTGAGCGCCGACTGGTTCATGAGACCGTGCGTCGCATGATCGACGAACTGGTCGGCGACCTGCTCGCCGAGACGCAGCGCCGAATCGCCGCGGCGGCGCCCGGGTCTTTGGACGAGGTGCGCCGTGCCGGGCCGCTGGTGGCATTTTCGGCACCGATGCGCGAACGCTCACAGCGATTGAAGTCGTTTTTGCATGCACATCTGTACCGTCATCCGCAGGTCGAGACCGTCATGGATCAGGCCAGGCGGGCGGTGCACACATTGTTTGACGCGTATCGGGATGATGACCGGCTGTTGCCGGATGAACACCGCGAACGCGCGCAGCATCTGGGCGCGCGCGCAATTGCGGATTACATTGCCGGGATGACCGACCGATTTGCGCTGAAGGAATTGGCCCGGATCGGCGCCGACCAAACTTAGGATGGCTTCCATGGAACTGCCTCGCGGGACTTCGCTGCTGCTCAATGCTGCGCATGCGATCGATCATATGTTCCTGCTGATCTTTGCCACCGCGGTCGCCACGGTCGCGCACGAGTTCGGATTCGAGCACTGGGAGGACCTGATGCCCTACAGCGTCGGCGCCTTCCTGATGTTCGGACTGGGTTCGGTCCCTTCGGGGCGTCTTGGTGACCTTTGGGGCAGGCGATCGATGATGCTGGTGTTCTTCTTCGGCATGGGGGTCTCCGCCTTGTTGGTCGCGCTTGCGCAGGGGCCCTGGACGATTGCGTTGACTCTGACGCTGCTCGGCGCGTTCTCGTCGATCTATCATCCGGTCGGAATTCCGATGCTGGTGCAAAGTGCCAAGCGGCCCGGAGCGACGCTTGGGGTCAACGGTTTGGCCGGCAACCTGGGGATTGCCTTTGCCGCGCTGATCACCGGATTGCTGGTCAAGTATTTCGGCTGGCGTACGGCGTTTGCGCTGCCGGGCCTGATCTGCATTGGCATGGGCGTGTTGTTTGCCAGGGTCGCGCCGCGCGAGACCGAGGCACCGGCCCGGCGTGCGACCAAGGCGCTGGAGTTGCCGAGGGCGACGATGGTCAGGATTGTCGCGGTGATGACTGCCACCGCGATTACCAGCAGCCTGCTGTTCAATTTCACCACCAATGGCAATGGACAACTGATGCGCGAACGTTTCGTCGGCGTCGTCGAGGATCCGGCCACGCTTGGGGTGCTGCTCGCGATCGTCTACGCAATCGCGTCCTTGTCGCAGCTCCTGGTCGGGCGGCTGATCGACCGTTATCCGTTGCGCCGCTTGTACCTGGGGATTGTTGCCTTGCAAGCGCCGTTTCTCGCGCTGGCTGCATTCGCTGATGGCTGGACGCTGATGGTGCTGCAGACCGGCTTCATGATCATGATTTTTGGAGCTATTCCGTTCACCGATGCGATGGTGGTGCGCTACGTCGACGACCGGATGCGATCGCGGGTCACCGGAATCCGGCTGGCGGTCTCGTTCGGGGTCAGTTCGCTGGCGGTCTGGCTGCTCGGTCCGGTGGTCAAGGCTTCGGGGTTTGGGACGCTGCTCTACGCGATGGCGGTGATCGCAGTCACGACCCTGTTTTTTGTGGCGATGCTGCCGCAACAGTCCGCGTCCCGGGCCTGATCGGGCTCCGGGTTCTGGGCCTGCTCAGACCCCGCTTCGTATCAGTTTTTCTTCAAATCCCTTCGCTCGCGCGGTATACTGCAAGGTTCGATGTTTTTTGTTGCGCTGCATCGCATCAGTTTTCGATTTTATGCGGTGATTGGCGCTAGTAAGCACTAACACACCTTGTCGATGGGCCGGGACGGGGTGAGTTAGTGCTCCTGGGTAACGGAAGCCGGAGTACCGCGATGGATACAGGAACGAACGCCAGTTTCGACGTGCAGTCGAGCGGGTCGGTCGAATCGGTGGGAACCGCTGCATCGGTGGCGTCCAACGGAGCGCTTGTTGCGCCCGTGGTGCGTGCCACCCCCGCAGCGCAAGGTCTGTACGACCCCGCCAATGAGCATGACGCCTGCGGCGTGGGCTTTGTCGCCCACATCAAGGGCAAGAAGAGCCACAAGATCATCGAGCAGGGTCTGCAGATCCTGATCAATCTAGATCATCGCGGTGCAGTCGGCGCTGATGCCTTGATGGGCGACGGCGCCGGACTGCTCGCGCAGATTCCGGACCAGTTCTTTCGCGAGGAAATGGCCCATCAGGGCGTGAGCCTGCCGCCAGCCGGTGAGTATGGCGTGGGCATGGTGTTCCTGCCCAAGGAACATGCCTCACGTATTGCCTGCGAGCAGGTGCTCGAGCGGGCGGTGCGTGGCGAAGGTCAGGTGCTGCTCGGCTGGCGCGATGTTCCGGTCGACGAGACGATGCCGATGTCTCCCACCGTCCGCGCCAAGGAGCCGGTGATCCGCCAGATCTTCATCGGCCGTGGTCCCGACGTGATGGTCACCGATGCACTGGAGCGCAAGCTGTTCGTGATTCGCAAGACCGCCAGCCATGCGATTCAGCAGCTCAAGCTCAAGCACGGCAAGGAGTATTTCGTGCCGTCGCTGTCTGCGCGCACGATCGTCTACAAGGGCTTGCTGCTGGCTGGCCAGGTTGGTCAGTACTACAAGGATCTGCAAGATCCGCGGTTTGTCTCGGCGCTCGCGCTCGTGCACCAGCGCTTCTCAACGAACACCTTCCCCGAGTGGCCGCTGGCGCATCCGTATCGGTTGATCGCTCACAACGGCGAGATCAACACGGTCAAGGGCAACTACAACTGGCTGCGCGCGCGTGAAGGCGTGATGCGCTCGCCGGTGCTCGGCGACGACCTCGCAAAGCTATATCCGCTCGCCTATCCGGGCCAGTCCGACACCGCAACCTTCGACAACTGCCTCGAGTTGCTGGTGATGGCCGGGTATCCGGTCGCGCACGCGATGATGATGATGATCCCGGAGGCCTGGGAGCAGCACGGGCAGATGGATCAGAAGCGTCGGGCGTTCTATGAGTTCCACGCCGCGATGATGGAGCCCTGGGATGGCCCGGCGGCGATTGCGTTCACCGATGGTCGCCAGATTGGAGCCACGCTCGATCGCAACGGCCTGCGTCCGGCGCGCTACTGCGTCACCGATGATGATGTCGTCATCATGGCCTCCGAGGCCGGCGTTTTGCCGATCCCGGAAAGCCGCATCATCAAGAAGTGGCGTCTGCAGCCCGGCAAGATGTTCCTGATCGACCTGGATCAGGGCCGCATCATCGACGATGCGGAACTGAAGAACCTGCTGTCGAACAGCAAGCCGTATCGTGAGTGGATCGAGGCGATCCGGATCAAGCTCGACGAGATCGACATGCCGATCGACAAGGAGGCCGCAGCGCGCGAAGCCCAAGGGCCGACCGAGGCTGCCGCGCGGCGCGCCGAGCAGATCGCCGACGATGTCTCGCAGCACACGCCAGCGCCAAGCCTGACGCTTCTCGATCGCCAGCAGGCCTTCGGCTACACCCAGGAAGACGTCAAGTTCCTGATGGCGCCGATGGCCGCGGCCGGCGAGGAAGCTACCGGCTCGATGGGCAACGACTCGCCGCTGGCGGTGCTGTCCAACAAGGACAAGCCGCTCTACAACTACTTCAAACAGTTGTTCGCGCAGGTGACCAATCCGCCGATCGATCCGATCCGCGAGCAACTGGTCATGTCGCTGGTCTCGTTCATCGGGCCCAAGCCGAACCTGCTCGACCTGAACAACACGAACCCGCCGATTCGGCTCGAAGTCTCGCAGCCGGTGCTCGACTTTGACGAGATGGCCAAGATCCGTCACATCGAGCGCTACACCGACAACAAGTTCAAGTCCTGGGAGCTGAACGTCTGCTACCCGGTCGCCTGGGGAGCCGAAGGCATTGAGGCGCGGCTTGCGTCGCTGGCCGCTGAGGCCGAGGACGCGGTGCGCTCTGGCTACAACATCCTGATCGTGTCCGATCGCAAGGTCAGTCGCGACAACGTCGCGATTCCGGCGCTGCTGGCCACCAGTGCGGTGCATCAGCATCTGGTCAATCGCGGCTTGCGCACCACCACCGGTCTGGTTGTCGAAACCGGTTCGGCCCGTGAAGTGCATCACTTCGCGCTGCTGGCTGGCTATGGCGCCGAAGCGATCCATCCCTACCTCGCGATGGAAACGCTGGTCGACCTGCATCGCGACATGCACGGAGATATCGGTCCCGAAAAAGCGATCAAGAACTTCGTCAAGGCGATTGGCAAGGGCCTGAACAAGGTGATGTCCAAGATGGGCATTTCCACGTACATGAGCTACTGCGGCGCCCAGATCTTCGAGGCCATCGGCCTGTCGCGTGCACTGGTCGACAAGTATTTCACTGGCACTGCCAGCAACGTCGAGGGCATCTCGGTATTCGATGTCGCCGAGGAGGCCATTCGCCTGCACCGCGCGGCGTTCAGCGCTGACCCGGTGCTCGAGCAGGCACTCGATGCCGGAGGCGAGTACGCGTACCGGATCCGCGGGGAAGACCACATGTGGACGCCGGACGCGATCGCCAAGCTGCAACACGCGACGCGCCAGGAGAGTTTCTCTACCTATAAGGAATACGCGCGCATCATCAACGATCAGACCCGGCGCCACATGACGCTGCGCGGCTTGTTCGAGTTCCGCTTCGATCAGTGCACTCCGGTACCTCTCGAGGAAGTCGAGTCGGCCAAAGAGATCGTCAAGCGCTTTGCAACCGGTGCGATGTCGCTCGGATCGATCTCCACCGAGGCGCACGCCACGCTGGCGGTCGCGATGAACCGGATCGGCGGCAAGTCCAACACTGGCGAGGGTGGCGAGGATGAGCGCCGCTATCGCGTCGAACTGCGCACCGGCAAGTCGAACGTGAAGGACGGCGATACGATCGGTACCGTCATCGGTTCAGATCGCATCGAAGCCGACATCCCGCTCAAAGCCGGCGACTCGCTGCGCTCGCGCATCAAGCAGGTGGCCTCGGGCCGCTTCGGCGTCACCGGCGAATATCTGGCCAGTGCCGATCAGATCCAGATCAAGATGGCGCAGGGCGCCAAGCCCGGCGAAGGCGGCCAGCTGCCTGGGCACAAGGTGTCCGAATACATCGCCAAGCTGCGTTGCTCGGTGCCGGGCGTCGGTCTGATCTCTCCGCCACCGCACCATGACATCTATTCGATCGAAGATCTCGCGCAGCTGATCCATGATCTGAAGAACGCCAATCCGCGTGCTTCGATCTCGGTCAAGCTGGTCTCGGAGGTCGGGGTCGGCACCGTGGCAGCCGGGGTGTCCAAGGCCAAGGCCGACCATGTGACGATCTCGGGCCATGATGGCGGAACGGGCGCCTCGCCCTGGTCGTCGATCAAGCATGCCGGCACGCC
>JALRBB010000546.1 GCA_023257915.1 Quisquiliibacterium sp.
GAAATGGGCCACAAAGCGGTCGCCGCCAAGTTGGATGATCCAGATGCCTTCCTGGAGGACAGTGCAGAACACAAGGACGTGCCCCTGGAACACCGTGCCCCGGTCGTAACGGTCATGGGTCACGTCGACCATGGCAAGACCTCGCTGCTCGATTTCATCCGCCGCACCAAGGTCGCCGCCGGCGAGGCGGGCGGTATCACGCAGCACATCGGTGCCTACCATGTGGAGACTCCGCGTGGCGTGGTCACCTTCCTCGACACCCCGGGTCACGAGGCGTTTACCGCGATGCGCGCGCGTGGCGCTGCCGCCACCGACATCGTCATTTTGGTGGTCGCGGCCGACGACGGCGTGATGCCGCAGACCATCGAGGCGGTTCATCATGCGCGGGCAGCCAAGGTGCCGATCGTCGTAGCGATGAACAAGATCGACAAACCCGAGGCCAACCCGGATCGGGTCAAGCAGGAACTGGTTGCGCAGGAAGTCGTTCCCGAGGATTACGGCGGCGAGACCCCGTTTGTTCCGGTGTCGGCCAAGACCGGTCAGGGCATCGACGATCTGCTCGAGAATGTGCTGTTGCAGGCTGAAATCCTTGAACTCACCGCCCCGCAGGACGGCGCAGCCAAGGGGATGGTCATCGAGGCTCGCCTGGACAAGGGCCGGGGCCCTGTGGCGACGGTGCTGGTGCAATCGGGCACGCTCAAGAAGGGCGACGTCTTGCTGGCCGGTTCGGTGTTTGGTCGTGTGCGAGCGATGCTCGACGAGACCGGCAAGCCGGTCACCGAGGCAGGTCCGTCGATCCCGGTCGAAATCCAGGGTCTGTCGGAAGTTCCGTTGGCTGGCGAGGATGTGATCGTGCTGGGCGACGAGCGCAAGGCGCGCGAGATCGCGCTATTCCGTCAGGGCAAGTTCCGCGACGTCAAGCTGGCACGCCAGCAGGCTGCCAAGCTCGAGAACATCTTCGATCAGATGGCTGAGGGCGAGGTCAAGACGCTGTCGCTGATCGTCAAGGCTGACGTGCAGGGCTCTCAGGAAGCGCTGACGCATGCAATGCAAAAGCTCAGCACCGAAGAGGTCAAGGTTCAGGTGGTGCATGCGGCAGTCGGCGGCATTACCGAGTCCGATGTGAACCTGGCCACGGCCTCCAAGGCGGTGGTGATCGGCTTTAACGTGCGTGCCGATCAGCAGGCCAAGCGCCTTGCCGAAACCAACGGCATCGACATTCGCTACTACAACATCATCTATGACGCGGTCGATGAGGTGAAGGCAGCGATGACCGGCATGCTCGCGCCGGAGGAAAAGGAAGAAACCATCGGCCTGGTCGACATCCGGCAGATTTTCCGGGTCTCCAAGGTGGGCACGATCGCCGGGTGCATGGTGCTCGAGGGCACGGTGCGCCGCGGTTCCAAGGTTCGCCTACTTCGCGACAACACCGTCATCTGGACCGGCGAGCTCGATTCGCTCAAACGGTTCAAGGACGATGCGCGCGAGGTCAAGGAAGGTTTCGAGTGCGGCCTGTCGCTGAAGAACTACAGCGACATCAAGGAAGGCGATCAGCTCGAGGTCTTCGAGGTCAAGGAGGTGGCGCGCACGCTCTGAGCGTGCGGCCGTCGCCAATGAATCCAAGCAGGAGCAGCCGGTGACCCGCCACTCGCGATCGCCGGCCGGGGGGCGAGCGCCCCGGGTCACAGAGCAGGTTCACCATGAATTGGCGGAACTGATTCGCGCCGAGGTCAAGGATCCGCGGGTGGGCATGGTCACGGTCACAGGCGTCGAACTGACCCCGGACTATGCCTATGCCACCGTGTATTTCTCGGTGCTGCCAGATGATGAGCAGACGGTTGCCAACACACTGGCCGGACTGCGGCGTGCGGCAGGCTTTCTGCGCTCACAACTCGGTCGTCGGGTGCGCATCCACACCACACCTGAAATCCGGTTCGAACATGATCGGTCCACCGAATACGGCATGGCGATGTCGAAACTGATCGACCAGGCGGTCGAACGCAAGGCGGACGACTGATCGTCGCTGTGTATGTATCGAGCGCTGCGCCCGGGCGGGCTGCAGCGACAAGGCGGAACAATGAATAATCCACGCGTGCAACGCGACTGCATCGACGGCGTGCTGCTGATCGACAAGCCGGTTGGCATGAGCTCGAATGATGCACTGATGCGCGCTCGTCGGCTGCTCAATGCCCGCAAGGCAGGGCATGGCGGCACGCTCGACCCGCTGGCGGAAGGCGTGCTGCCCATCGCGCTGGGCGAGGCGACCAAG
>JALRBB010000118.1 GCA_023257915.1 Quisquiliibacterium sp.
CGAGGAAGGAGCCGATCTGGTGGCTAAAGAACGCAATGCCCGACAGCGTCGCCACGTAGCGCAGTCCGAACAGATGGATCACAAGGCCGTTGACCAGCGGCACCACGCCCAGCCAGAGCGATCCCATTGCCGCCGCAAACAGCAGCGTCGTCGTCGGCGTGGGCGTTGTCGAAAAATAGGCGGTGATGATCACCGAGCGCAACAGGTAGATCCCACCGAGCAGGAATCGCTTCGAGTAGCGTCCGCCCAGCCATCCGAACAGCCAGGAGCCAAAGGCGTTGAACAACCCGATCAGCGCGAGTGCACTGGCAGCCACCGATGGTGGCAGTCCGCAGACATCGAGATAGGCCGGCAAATGCGTGGTCAGGAACACCAATTGCAAGCCGCAGACGAAGAAGGCCATCGCCATCACGACATATCCACTGTGTCCGGCCGCCTCGCGCACTGCCTCACCCACCGACTGCGCAGGCCCCTGCTGCGCGTCGCTGACGACACGATCGACGCCACCGGCGAAATACGCAGAAGGCAGCATGATCGCCGCCAGCCCCAGAAAGGCGAGCATCGCGACCTGCCAGCCGTGGCTGGAGATCAACGACTGCGCCAGGGGCGATGCAAGCATCAGTCCGAGCGAACCCACCGCGGACACCGAGCCCATGGCGACGCTGCGCCGCAACGGCGATACCGCGCGCGAAGTCACACTCATCGCGAGATTCGATGCGGTGCAGGAAAGCGCGATGCCGATGCAGACTCCTGAGCCGAGCATCAGCGCAAACGCTGACTGCGCGAACGCACTGATCGCGATGCCGCACGCATAGGCAAATGCACCAGCCACCGCCACGGGCCTCGCCCCGATGCGATCGACGATCGCACCGATGAAGGGCTGGGTCGCGCCCCAGATGATGTTTTGCAGCGCGATCGCAAACGAGAAGTCAGCTGCCGTGATACCCAGTTCGCGAATCATGTGCGGCTGAAACAGCCCGAGGCTCTGGCGCATGCCCATCGCGAGCGTCAGCATCATCGCCGCACCAGACAGGATCGACCAGGTCTGGGCCGCAGTCATTTCTTCGCGTGAGATCGTCGCCTTCATGGAAATCCGTCAGCAGAAAAGCTCGCTATTTTAGGCATACTACCGGCCTTGCATCGCCGCGCCGCTGCGGTCCTTTCCACTGAGTTCGGGAGCAGGCATGAGCACGCCACTGAAGCAACGCTACTTCGAGGACTACCGGGTGGGCGAGGTATTCGAGTTCGGTGACGAACTGGTCACCGAGCAGGAGATCGTGGAGTTCGCAAACCGCTACGATCCGCAGCCCTTCCATGTCGACCCCGCAGCGGCCACGGTCAGCAGCTTTGGCGGACTGATCGCAAGTGGCTGGATGACCGCAGGGATCATGATGCGGATGCTGGTAGAACACTTCATCTCGCGAGAGGCCGGCATGGGTTCGCCGGGTATCGACGAGTTGCGCTGGTTACGACCAGTGCGCCCGGGCGACCGGTTGCGCACTCGAGTCACGATCCTGGAAACCCGCCGTTCGAGCAGCAAGCCTGACCGGGGCATGGTACTGACATTGGACGAAGTGCTGAACCAGGATGGCGACGTGGTGATGACGCTCAAGGGATGGGGCATGTACCGGGCACGCACGCTGCCCAATTGAACCGAGGAAACATTCGATGATGAAGATCTGGGGGCGAGCTAACTCGTCCAATGTGCAAAAGCCGCTCTGGTTCTGCGAGGAAGCTGGCATCGAGTACGAGCGAATCGACGTCGGTGGCGCATTCGGTCGTACTCGTGAGCCGTTCTATCTGGCCATGAACCCGAACTCTTTGGTTCCGACGCTCGAGGAAGAAGACGGCTTTGTGCTGTGGGAGTCGAACACCATTGCGCGCTACCTGGCCGACAAACACAAGACCCATGACTGGTATCCGACCGATCCACGTGAGCGTGCGGTCGTTGAACAATGGATGGACTGGTCGACCAGCGTGCTGGCTGCAGCGATCACGCCGGCATTCTGGGGCCTGATTCGCACACCCGAAGCTCAGCGTGACCCCAAGGCGATCCTGGCGAGTGCCGAAAAGTGCGCTTCAGCTGCGGCAATTCTTGACGCCCAGCTGCGCGAGCGCAGCTATGTCTGCGGCGAAACTCCGACGCTGGCCGACATCTCGGTCGGCATCAATAGCTACCGCTGGTTGCACCTGCCATGGCACCTGGTGGGATACACCCGGCCTGAACTGCCTGCTCTGCAAGCGTGGTACGAGCGGCTGACGACACGGCCGGCCTATCGCAAGGTCGTGATGATCGATCTGACCTGAACGACATGCGCGTTCGCCGCTCTCGCGGCAAACGCGCAAACACCGCCTGTCGTCAACGCGGCAGGTCGCTGGCTCCCATCAGGAACTCGTCAACCGCGCGAGCGCACTGACGACCTTCACGGATCGCCCAGACGACCAGCGACTGCCCGCGACGCATGTCACCGGCGGCAAACACCTTCGGGACATTGGTGGCATAGCTGCGCTGACCTTCGGTATCGGCCTTCGCATTGCCACGGGAATCCTTGTCGACGCCGAACGACTCAAGCACCGCACCGACCGGAGCCACGAAGCCCATCGCAAACAGCACCAGGTCTGCCGGCATCTCCCACTCGGAGCCGGGCACTTCGGCCATCTTGAACTGGCCGCTCGCCTCGTCCTTGGTCCACTCGACACGGGCGGCAACCAGCGCCTTGACGTTGCCTTTGCCGTCGTCCTTGAACGCCTTCGTGGTAACCGACCAGTCGCGCTCGCAACCTTCCTCGTGCGATGACGAAGTCCGCAGCTTCAGCGGCCAGTAGGGCCATACCAGCGGTTTGTTTTCCTCCTCCGGTGGCTGCGGCAACAGTTCGAACTGGGTTACCGACGCCGCGCCATGCCGATTGCTGGTGCCGACGCAGTCCGAACCGGTATCGCCACCGCCAATGACAACGACATGCTTGCCGGTTGCCTTGATCTGCTTGGCAACCTTGTCGCCAGCCACGACCTTGTTCTGCTGCGGCAGGAACTCCATCGCGAAGTGCACGCCCTTGAGGTCACGGCCCGGCACCGGCAGGTCGCGCGGCTGTTCGGCACCACCGGACAGCACCACCGCATCAAACTGCTCGAGTAACTGCTCGGGGGACACGGTTTCCTTGGCCCAGTTGTTGATCCCCGATCCCGGCTGCGCCTTACCAACGAACACGCCGGTTCGAACCGTGACGCCCTCAGCCTGCATCTGCTCGACGCGGCGGTCGATTTGCGACTTCTCGAGCTTGAAATCCGGAATGCCATAACGCAGCAAGCCGCCGATGCGGTCGTTCTTCTCGAACAGCGTGACCTCATGACCGGCGCGTGCGAGCTGCTGTGCGCAGGCCATCCCGGCCGGACCGGAGCCGACCACCGCCACCTTGCGACCGGTCTTGTGCTTCGGGGGCTGAGGCTTGACCCAGCCCATCTCCCAACCCTTGTCGATGATCGCGTGCTCGATCGACTTGATGCCGACAGCTTCGTTGTTGATGTTGAGCGTGCAGGCCGCCTCGCACGGAGCCGGACAGATGCGACCGGTGAACTCCGGGAAATTGTTGGTGGAGTGCAGCGTCTCAAGCGCAAGCTGCCAGTTGCCACGGTAAACAAGGTCATTCCAGTCAGGAATGATGTTGTTGACCGGGCAGCCGTTATGACAAAACGGGATA
>JALRBB010000064.1 GCA_023257915.1 Quisquiliibacterium sp.
TTGTTCAGCGGCGCAAAGCAGACGGCATCGATGACTTCCTCAAGCGCTACGAGGTCCGTGCCAAGGAGGCCAAGGTCGATCCGCTGGGCCACTACCTGCCGCCGTTCAACTATGCGATCGGTCAGATGCTCGAGCAGGCGATCACCGCCACCAAGAGCATCGAGGACGCGAAGATTGCCGACTATCTGCGCAAGAACGAGATGAAGACCGTCGTCGGTCCGATCCGCTTCGATGCCAACGGCGAGCGTGCGAATCAGCGCGTGATCACGATTCAGTTCCGCGGCGTCAAGGACAAGGACACGGAGCAGTTCCGCCAACCTGGCAAGCAGGTCGTGATTCACCCGGCCGGGGATGCCACCGGCAAGGTGGTCACACCCTACTCCCAGGCCCGTAAAGGCTGACCTGCGTTACCAGGCCCGGCAGGCCCCGGGACAGCGTCCACCCGCACGCGCCGTCAGCGCGCGCGGGTGAACGCTGACCTTGCGGTCGCCGCCGGCCGATACCGGATCAAGAGCATGTTCTTCTCCCTGGACCTCCTGTTCGAGGCGGTACTGTTCGGGCTGCTACTCGGCGGCTTTTACGCAGCCGTCAGCCTCGGTCTGTCGGTGTCATTCGGTCTTCTCGATATCCCGCATGTTGCGCACCCCGCGTTACTGATCCTGGGCGCCTATGCCACCTACATGCTGGCGGGCACCGGCATCGACCCGATCCTGTGCGGCCTGCTGCTGACACCGGTCTTCTTCGTGCTTGGTGTCGTGCTGTACCGCTTCTATTACGAAACCTTCGAGAAACGCGGCAGCGATGCTGGCGTGCGCGGGTTGGCGTTCTTCTTCGGCCTGGCCTTCATCATTGAGGTGGGCCTGATCATCGCCTTCGGTGCCGACCAGCGTGGTGTCGAGGCCCCGTACATCGGAAGCAGCTATGATCTCGGCGACTACCGGATTCCTTATCGGATGCTCGCGGCCTTCGGCGTCGCGATCCTGGTCACGATAGCGCTGAGCACCTACTTCTCCAAGACCTTTACCGGACGCGCAATCAAGGCGGTCGGCCAGGACGAAGGCGCGCTGCGACTGATGGGCGCCAACCCGGTGCGCATCAAGCAACTGGCATTCGGTATCGCCACGGCGGTCAACGCGCTGGCTGGCGCGGTGCTGATCGTCATCGGCCCGGTGGAACCGTCGATGGACCGGCTCTACATCGGCCGCACCTTCTGTGTCGTCGTGCTCGCAGGTCTCGGCAGCATGAGCGGCACGCTGGTCGCCGGCCTGATTCTGGGTATCGCCGAGTCGGTCGTCATGATGATGCTCGGCGCGTCCTGGGCCCCGGCAGTGTCCTTCGGACTGCTTCTGGTGGTGCTCGGTCTTCGGCCCCAGGGCCTGTTCGGCAGGTGAGACAAGCAATGAACCCGTTCAAATTCTGGATCCCTGCCTGCTTGCTGACGTTGCTGCTGGTGCTGCTCGCTTATTCGGGCATCAACGAATATCTGTTCTTCGCAGGTTTCGTGGTGTTGCAAGGCATCGTGCTCGCCTCGGCCTGGAACATCCTGGGTGGCTATGCCGGCTATGTGAACTTTGGCGTACCGGCCTTCGTCGCGACTGGCGCCTACTCAGCGCTGGTTGTGTTCAAGGCTCTGGGCGCGCCGCTGCTGGTGCAGATTCTGGCCGGTGCGCTGTTTGCCGGCCTACTGGGTCTGGGTGTCGGGCTGCTGTCACTGCGTCTGCGCGGCATCTTCTTTTCGATCGCCACGGTCGCTGTGATCTTCATCCTGGAGACCGTCGTGCTGAACTGGCGCTTTGTGGGCGGCGCCACCGGCCTGCAATTGACCAAGCCGGAACCAAGTTTCGGTTTCGAGAGCTACACGCGGATGCTGTTCGCAGTGATGGCGCTGATGTCGCTGCTCGCAGTTGCAATCTCGCGTTACCTGCAGTACTCGCACATCGGACAGGGGCTGCGGGCGCTGCGCGACTCTGAAGAGGCCGCCGAATGTTCCGGCGTGCCGACGCTGCGCCTGAAGGTCATCGCCTGCACCATCTCCGGGGCGCTGCTTGGTGCAGGCGGCGCGCCGATGCCGATGTACCTGAGCTTTATTGAACCGGCCTCGAGCTTCAATCTGAGCTATGCGATTTCCGCGCTGGCGATGCCGATCATCGGCGGCATCGGCCATTGGGCCGGCCCGGTCATTGGCGGCCTGCTGCTCGGCTCGCTGCAGCAATACGTGACGGTCACCATCTCCAGCGAGCTCAATGTGCTCGTCGTCGGGGTGCTGCTCGTGCTGTTCGTTGTGATCGCCCCGGATGGCATCCTGGGCTGGATTAAGTCATGGAAACGATCCTCGAAATAAGCGGTGTCGGCAAAAACTTCGGCGGGTTCACCGCGCTCGAAGGCGTCGATCTGAAGGTCGCCAGCGGCGAGCGGCTTGGGCTGATCGGCCCGAACGGCTCCGGCAAGACGACGCTGATCAACTGCATCTCGGGTGCGCTGTTCAATGACGGCGGTTCGATCCGCTTCAATGGCAGCGAAGTCTCGCGCAAACCGGCGCATGAACGCACCCGGCTGGGCATTGCCCGCAGCTTTCAGATCCCGCGTCCGTTTCGCAGCATGACGGTACTCGAGAACCTGATGGTGCCGTTTGCCTACGTGTGCGGCATCAGTGGCAACAAGGCCCGTGCCGAGGCGCGCGAGATCCTGGGCCACATGGGCCTGGCCGACAAGGCCGACGTGCTGTCCAGTCAGCTCTCGCAGGTCGAGCTGCGCAAGATGGAACTCGCCCGCGCGATGGCCGCCCGCCCGAAGCTGCTGATCTCTGACGAGGCAATGGCCGGGCTGGCCGGCGCCGAAGTCGATGAGGTGATCAAGATTCTGTTCGAACTCAACGCGATGGGCATCACGATCATCATGATCGAACACATCATGCAGGCAGTGATGAGCTTCTCGCAGCGCGTGGTCTGCCTGGACGCAGGTCGCATCATCTGCGAGGGCTCGCCGCAGGAAGTTGTCAAGAATCCGCATGTGCAAAGGGCTTACCTTGGCCATTAAGCTGAACATCAAAGACATCAGCGCCGGCTACGGCGCGGTGCGCGCGCTGCATGGCGTATCGCTCGATCTCGAGCAGGGCCAGACCGTTGCGCTGCTGGGCACCAACGGCAACGGCAAGAGCACGCTGATGAAATGCGTGATGGGCATGGTCAAGCCCGACTCGGGCAGCATTACGCTCGAGATCGATGGCCACAGCCATGACCTGACCGCGCTATCGACCGAAGAGATCGTCAACCTGGGCGTTGCGCTGGTGCCCGAGGGACGGCGGCTCTTTCCGAAGCTCACCGTCGAGGAAAACCTGCTGCTGGGTGCCTTTCGGCAGTCGGCACGTGCCGAGATCGAGCGCAACATGGCGTTCTCGTTCGAGGCTTTTCCGGTGCTTGCCGAGCGCCGGCGCCAGCTCGCCGGATCGATGTCCGGCGGCCAGCAGCAGATGCTCGCGATCGCGCGCGCACTGATGTCCTCGCCGCGCCTGCTGCTGGTCGACGAGCCTTCGGTCGGTCTGTCGCCACTACTGGTCTCGCAGACCATCACCAAGATCAAGGAACTCAAGGACGAATATTCCCTGACGGTGCTGATGGCCGAGCAGAACTTCAACCAGGCGATGCGCATCGCGGATTACGGCCACATCATCGTGCACGGCGAGATCGTGTTCCATGGTGACGTCGACACGCTGCTGTCGAACAAGCTCGTCAAGAGCTTCTATCTGGGAGTCGAGGCATGAAGGCACCGAATTTCGACTATGTGCGCGCCGGGTCCGTGCAGCAGGCGATCGACGAGCTCGTCGCACGCGGCGACTCGGCGCAGATTCTGGCCGGCGGCCAGAGCCTGATGGCAATGCTGAACCTGCGCCTGAGCACGCCGTCCTGCCTGATCGATATCGCGGGGGTGCCCGGACTGCGCGAGATCGAACAGGTCGGAAAGACCGTTCGCATCGGTGCGATGGTCACGCATGCGCAGCTGCAGCAATCGGCGCTGATCGCCGACCAGGTGCCTCTGCTCGCGCAGACGGTGCCGCATGTCGCGCATCTGGCGATCCGCAACTCCGGCACCATCGGCGGCAGTCTGGCATTGGCCGACCCGGCGGCCGAATACCCGGCGGTCGCGGTCGCGTTGCAGGCAAACATCCTGCTGCAGGGCCCGCGCGGCGCCCGCAGCGTTGCCGCCGATGCCTTCTTCGAAGGCTTCTATCGCACGGCGCGTCAGCCAGACGAGATCCTCGTCGGGGTCGAATTTCCGATTGCCCTCGCGGGCCGGCGGGTGCACTTTGACGAACTGTCGCGTCGCCGCGGCGACTACGCAATGGTCGGGCTGGCGGCAGCACTGGACTTTGACGGCGCTCGCATCACGGCCGCTCGGCTCGCGTACCTGGCAGCCGGTGAGCGCCCGGTGCTCGCTCGTCAGGCGATGGCTGCACTGGTCGGTACCTCCGCCGATGACAAGGCGATTCAGGCCGCGCAACAAGCCCTCGACG
>JALRBB010000326.1 GCA_023257915.1 Quisquiliibacterium sp.
AGTCGGTGTACGCCGCGTAGTACTCGAGCATCGTGAACTCGGGGTTGTGCCGCGGACTGATGCCTTCGTTGCGGAAGTTCCGGTTGATCTCAAACACCCGCTCAAAGCCACCGACGATCAGCCGCTTCAGGTACAGCTCGGGGGCAATTCGCAGATACATCGGCTGATCGAGCGCATTGTGATGGGTCACGAATGGCTTGGCGGCCGCTCCTCCCGGGATCGGATGCAGCATCGGCGTCTCGACCTCGAGAAAGCCGTGCGACGCCATGAAATTGCGGATCGCATTGATTGAGCGGCTGCGTTTGACGAAGGTGCTGCGGGTCTGTTCGGTGACGATCAGATCGACATAGCGCTGGCGGTATTTGACCTCCTGGTCGGCGAGTCCATGGAACTTGTCCGGCAGCGGTCGCAGCGACTTGGACAGCAGTCTGACGCTCGAGCAGCGAACCGATAGCTCGCCTTTCATGGTCTTGAACAGCACACCCTCGGCGGCGAGGATATCGCCCAGATCCCAGTGCTTGAACGCCTCGTGCGCATCGTTGCCCACGCCGGCGTCGTTCAGCCAAAGCTGGATCTTTCCGGTCGAATCCTGAATCGTTGCAAAGCTTGCCTTGCCCTGCACCCGTTTGAGCATCATCCGGCCGGCGAGCGAGACACGCACACCAGCGCTTTCGAGGTCTTCGCGGGAAAGGGCTCCGTGCGCGTCGGTCAGCGCCTGCGCGCGGTCGGCGGGGACGAAGTCATTTGGAAAGGCTGGTCCGGCGCAGCGCAACTCGGCGAGCTTGGCGCGGCGCTCGGCGATGATCTGGTTCTCGTCGAGCGGTTGGGTCGGCTCGGTCATGTTGGTTCCGGTCTCAGTTGGATGACGGGCAGGGCGGGGCGTCAGACGCCCTGCTTCAGGCTGGCGGCGATGAAGTCGTCCAGGTCGCCGTCGAGGATTGCCTTCGTGTTGCTGGTCTCGACGTTGGTGCGCAGATCCTTGATGCGGGACTGATCCAGCACGTACGAACGGATCTGATGGCCCCAGCCGATTTCGGTCTTGCCGGCCTCGACCTTGTCCTGCTCGGCGCGGCGCTTGCGCAACTCGAGTTCATAGAGGCGCGCGCGCAACATCTTCATCGCCTCGTCCTTGTTGCGGTGCTGCGACCGGTCATTCTGGCACTGCACAACCGTGTTGGTTGGCAGGTGCGTGATTCGCACCGCGGATTCGGTTCGGTTCACGTGCTGGCCACCGGCACCCGATGCGCGATAGACGTCGATCCGAAGATCGCCAGGATTGATGTCGACTTCGATCGAGTCGTCGATTTCCGGGTACACGTACAAGGACGCGAAAGAGGTGTGGCGTCCGCCGCTCGAATCGAATGGTGACTTGCGGACCAGCCGATGCACACCAGTTTCGGTGCGCAAAAAGCCGTAGGCATATTCGCCATCGACCTTGATGGTCGCGCCCTTCAAGCCGGCGACCTCGCCAGGCGACTCTTCAAGCAATTCGGTCTTGAAGCCCTTGCGCTCGCAATAGCGCAGGTACTGGCGTAGCAGCATCTGCGCCCAGTCCTGGGCCTCGGTGCCACCAGCGCCAGCCTGGATTTCGACAAAGCAGTTGCTTGGATCTTCCGGGTTCGAAAACATGCGCCGGAATTCGAGATCGGCGACCCGGCTCTCAATGCCCGAAACATCCTGTTCGACGGCCATCAGTGTCGAGTCGTCGTCCTCGCTACTGGCCATCTCGAACAGCTCGCGGGCATCGGCGAGTGCGGCATCCACCTCGCCGATCGTCTCGACGACAGCTTCCAGGGATTTTTTTTCTTTGCCGAGCTCCAGCGCCCGCTTGGCGTCGTTCCAGACATCCGGTGCTTCGAGCTCGCGGTTGACTTCGATCAGGCGGGACTTCTTGCGATCGTAGTCAAAGATACCCCCGTAGATCGGCGGTGCGCTCGCGCAGTCCGTCGATCGAGGATTCAAGCAGATTCAGTCGTTCGGCTTCCATGTTCCGGCATCGCTTCTGGTAAACCTTCGATTATAGCCGGCTGCCCCAGCCTTTATGCCTCAGCGGGCTCGGCTGCCTCGATCGCCAACTGCAAGGACGCAAGTCCCCGATATTCGTCACGCAAAAGCCGGTAGGCGATCCGTGCCGGCGAGGGGAGAGACTCGGTGCGCCCGAACGCGATCGCGGCAATTCGTCGTCCATCGAGCAGCAATTCCGCGCGCAGATGGCGATCCTTGATCAGACGTTGTGAAAGCACCCGAACGGTGTTGCTAAACAGCGGCGGCGGGAAGCCCTGGCCCCAGACCTGACGTTCGATTTCGTCGAGCAGGGCAAGATCCAGTTCGCTGCCAGCCAGGGCGCCGTCTGTGGCCAGTTGCGCATCGAACACGGTCGGATCGGCCGCTTCAGAAACCGCTTGTTCGAATTCCCGCTCGAATTGCGCAAGCGCATCGGTGGGCAAAGTCATGCCGGCCGCCATCGCATGGCCACCGAAACGTGTGATCAGCCCAGGGGCGCGCTTGCTGACCAGATCGAGCATGTCGCGCAGGTGAACGCCCGGAATCGAGCGGCCCGAGCCTCGCAGCATCCCGGGTTCGGCACTTGCCGCAGCAAATGTGACTACCGGGCGATGAAGTCGTTCCTTGAGTCTTGACGCAACCAGTCCGATGACACCTTCGTGCCAGGTGTTCCGATGCACGACCAGGGTTCGCCTGGCGCTGGGGATGTCGGTCACATCGTCGAGCGCTTCATCGCGCATCTGGGTCTCGATCTGGCGTCGTTGCCGGTTGAACTCATCGAGTGTCGTGGCCAATTCATGCGCGCGCTGAGGATCCTGGGCAAGCAAGCATTCAATGCCGATCGTGATGTCGGCAAGCCTTCCGGCCGCGTTGATCCGCGGGCCGATCGAAAAGCCCAGGTCGGTGCATGCAGCCTTGCGGGTATCGCGGCCGGCGACTGCGAATAGGGCGGCCACGCCGGGTTGTGCGCCTCCGGCTCGGATACGCCGAAGCCCTGCGGCGACCAGCAGCCGATTGTTTCGGTCAAGGCGCACCAGGTCGGCGACCGACCCGAGCGCGACCAGGTCGAGCAGACTTTGCAGCGCTGGCTCAGGCCGGTCGGCAAAATCCCCACGCTCGCGCAGTAGCGCGCGAAGCGCAAGCAGCACGTAAAACATCACGCCGACTCCGGCCAGGTTCTTGCTGGCGAATTCGCAGCCCGGCTGGTTCGGATTGACGATCGCGGCGGCAGCCGGCAGCGCATCACCGGGCAGATGATGATCGGTAATCAGCACGTCGATGCCCAGCTGGGTGGCGCGTTCAACCCCGTCGATGCTGGCGATGCCGTTATCCACGGTGATGAGCAGGTCGGGCTTGCCAAGTCGCGGATGGGCTGCCGCCAGCTCGACAATCGTCGGGGTCAAACCGTAGCCATGCTCGAAGCGGTTCGGGACCAGGTAATCAACTTGCACGCCGAGCATCCGCAGTCCGCGCACGGCGACCGCGCAGGCGGTCGCACCGTCGCAGTCATAGTCGGCAACCACCAGCACCGACTGACCGGTATCGGCGGCCTGTGCAAGCCGCGCGGCAGCCGCCGAGATACCCCGCAGGCCATCGGGCGGCAGCAACGCGGCAAGATCCTGTCCGAGTTGCCCGGTTGTCTCGATCCCTCGGGCCGCATACAAGCGCGCCAGCACCGGATGAACGCCGTCGGCCATCAGTGCGTCCCTGGCCGCGTCAGGGACCTCGCGTGCGTGGATCTTCATCGTCAAAACGTCCAGGCGAGCGGATCGAGCCGTCGCCAGAGCTTCCAGCGGGTATCGCGCTCGCGCTGCAACTCGAGCCGACGACGCTCACCGGTGAGGATGACCCGAATCGAAGAAAACGCCGCTGGCAGGCGCTCGGGCAGCGCAAGATCGCGCAAGCATGCGTCAAATCGCTCCCATTCGATCAGCCACTGGTGGCTATCGTCTCGGCGTCGTGCCAGGCTCCAGGCGGCCAATTCGACGACCAGGTCGCGTGCATCCTGTTGCAGCGCGAGGGCCGTCAGCGCTGCGAACTCATCCGGTGTAGGGAGCGTATTTTGAGTGTCGGGTGCCTGGCCCCCGGACGCCTGAATCAGCCTGCGGATGGCCTCGTTGCGGGACCAGAGCACCATCGACGAGCGCGCCGGTGCGCGGCTCGCACGGCCCTCGAGCCAAAGCATGTTCACGGGCGGCGCACCGCGCTGCTCGCGCGCAAGATTGACCGGATGCTGATGCCACAACATCTGCACTTCGCTAAGCATGCGTCGCCAAAGACGCGCATCCGGACCACTTGGCAGGTAGGCGTCGACATTTCGTCCGGCCGCCATCCGCCAGCAATGCGCCTGCAGCTTGAGTTCTCGCTCACCGTGCAGGAACCAGGCGTGCGGAGACGCTGAGAACAGTCGAAAACCATGTTCTGACAGGGATTGCGCCGCCACATCGGCCAGGGCCTGAGATTCGTCGGGATTTAGCTGAAGTTCGGACGGATCGATGAGCAGTGCGTGGTCCAGGCCGATCGTGACATGCGACGGCGTCAGCAGCCACGAACCAGGGGCAAGGGCATAGGACCAGGCCGCATGCGCTTCAAGCGCATCGTCCGCTGGCAAGTCCAGGCGCTCGCGCAGCCAGGTGTTTTCGGGAAGGTCACGCGGCACCAGGGCATCATCGTGGCGATCGTCGATGACGCGGCCGCGGCGCAGCAGACGTGCAAACGTGCCTGCTGCAAGATGGGAGCGGGCGTGACGTGGATCCATGGCAAGCCCTGTCGCATGCGGATGATCCGACGATCGGTCCAGGGCTGCACCAGCGCACAAAAGAATCAGTTCAGGCAAGGTTTTCGCCTCGTTCGATAGCAGCCCGGCTGGCGCGACAGCGTCGGCGGGGCTCGGCTGATTCTATGGCAAACTGACCCAACCCCGGACGCACCGCTTTACAAGCGGAAATCCATTCACAAGTGATGCCCATCCAGCTTCCGTTTGAATTCCAGATCGGCCTTCGCTACACGCGGGCAGGGCGTCGAGCGCGCCGGCGAAATGGCTTCATCTCGTTCATCTCGGCGTTGTCGGTGGCCGGAATCGCGCTCGGCGTTGCGGCGTTGATCACGGTGCTGTCGGTGATGAACGGATTTCAGAAAGAGGTGCGCGACCGAATGCTCGGCGTGCTCTCGCATATCGAGGTGTTCGAGTCCGGAGGGGTGACCGATACGGCCACTCTGATCGCCAAGGCGCGTACCAATCCAAGAGTGCTGGCCGGCGCGCCATTCGTTGCGGGGCAGGCGATGCTGACTCGAGACGAAACCGTGCGGGGCGTGATCGTGCGCGGAATTGATCCGGGGCTAGAACCGCAGGTCGCCGACTTCCTGCGCGCTGTGCCGGGCGCAACGCTCGCACAGCTTGCGCCCGGACAGTTCGGTGTGATGATCGGTGGCGAACTGGCTCGCCAGGCGCTGGTCGGACCTGGCGACCGGATCACGCTGATCGCGCCGCAGGGAACGATGACACCGGCTGGCGTGGTACCTCGACTGCGCCAGTTCACGGTGGTCGGCATCTTTGAGTCGGGCCATTACGAGTACGACAGCTCGCTGGTCCTGATGAATATTGAGGATGCCGGGCGGCTATTCAGGGCGCAGGCAGCGCACGGGCTACGGCTAAAGACCTCCGACATGCTGGCCGCGCCTGCAATCGCCGGCGAATTGTCTGCACTGCTCGGGTCGAACTACTTTGTGCGGGACTGGTCACGTGAGAACCGTAACTGGTTTGCGGCAGTGCAGATTGAAAAGAGAATGATGTTCATCATCCTGATGTTGATCATCGCGGTGGCGGCGTTCAATCTGGTGTCGATGCTGGTGATGACCGTCACCGACAAGCAGGCCGACATCGCGATCCTGCGCACACTGGGAGCGAGCCCGCGCAGTGTGATGAAGATATTTATCGTGCAGGGAGCGATGGTCGGCCTTCTGGGCACCGCGCTCGGTGTGTTGCTCGGCGTGCTGCTGGCGCTGAATATCGATACGGTGGTCGGGGCGATCGAAACCGCCTTTGGCTTTCAGGTGCTGCCAAAGGGCGTGTATTTCATCAATCAGCTACCCAGCGATCTGCATTGGGACGACGTCATCGCGATCGGCAGCACTGCGTGCGTGCTCGCGTTTGCGTCCACCTTGTACCCGAGTTGGCGGGCGTCGCGTGTTCGGCCCGCCGAGGCACTGCGCTATGAATGAGTTGCTCAGGCCGCAATCCAGCGCTCCAGTTGCGGATGAGGGCGAAGCGCCGGTGGTCGCGTGTCACGCGTTGTGCAAGACCTACGGGGATGGCCCTATCGCAGTCGAAGTGCTCAAGGGGGTTGATATTTCGGTCGAGCAGGGCGAGCGGATTGCGATTGTCGGCGCCTCCGGGTCGGGTAAGAGCACGCTGTTGCATCTGCTCGGCGGATTGGATACGCCCAGCCAAGGTGAGGTGAAGTGGCGTGGCCGACGTATCGATTCGCTGCCCGAAGCCGAGCGCGGATTGCTGCGCAACCGGTTGCTCGGTTTTGTCTACCAGTTTCATCATTTGCTGCCAGAATTCAGTGCCCTGGAGAACGTTGCGATGCCGCTTCGTATCCGACGTCTTTCGGTGGTGGCGGCCGAACGCTCAGCGCGTGAAATGCTTGAACGTGTCGGCTTGGGCAACCGGATAGCGCATCTGCCCAGCCAGTTGTCGGGCGGCGAGCGTCAACGGGTGGCGCTGGCACGGGCACTGGTCACACGACCGGTATGCGTGCTCGCCGACGAGCCGACCGGTAACCTCGATCGCGGGACCGCGCGCCAGATGTTCGATCTGATTGACGAACTGAACCGTGAACTGGCGACCAGCTTTGTGATCGTCACGCACGATCTGGAATTGGCCGCACATGCGGGGCGCGTGCTGACCATGCGCGATGGCCTGCTGGAACGCGGCGGCTGAGTCTGTTTCTGACTGCGACCGGACGCTGGGCAAGATGCTGATCGACACGCATTGCCATCTGGATGCTGCTGAGTTCGATGGGGATCGCACGCAGGTGGTTGCGCGTGCGGCAGCCGGTGGGGTGCGTTCTATCGTGATCCCAGCGGTTGAACGGGGCAATTTCGACGTGGTGGCACGACTGGCGCATGCAACCGATGGCGCGGCGTATGCGCTCGGCATCCATCCGATGTATGTCGAGCGCGCCGATGAGGCTGATCTGGAGCACCTGCGCGAGCGGATCGCAGCCTCTATCGAGGATCCGCGGCTGGTGGCGGTCGGTGAGATCGGTCTGGATTTCTTTGTCGAGGGCTTGGACCGGGAGCGACAGCGTCGATTCTTCGTTCGCCAACTCGAGATCGCACGCGAGTTCAATCTTCCTGTTTTGTTGCATGTGCGTCGGGCGCAAGACGAGATCCTCAAATATCTTCGACGCACGCCGCCGCCTTCCGGCATTGCGCATGCTTTCAACGGGAGCCTGCAGCAGGCTCAGGCCTTCATTGCGCAGGGCTGCGCGCTCGGCTTCGGCGGCGCGATGACCTTCGAGCGGGCGCTGCAGATTCGTCGCCTTGTCACCGGATTGCCAGCGGAGGCCCATGTGCTCGAGACGGATGCGCCGGATATTGCGCCAGCCTGGCTTGCCCGAGGGCGCAATGAGCCGGGCGAATTGCCGGCGATTGCCGAGGTGTTCGCGAACCTTCGGCAAGAGCCTGTGCAGACCGTGCTCAAGCGCACCAGTGCCAATGCGCTGCGTGCGCTGCCTCGCCTGGCGACATTGCTGCGCTGATCCGCTCGCAAGCTCCTAGGCCTGGTGTCTGAGGCCCGGCCGTTCGGCACAGCAGTTTCAAACCTCTGACCGATGGGCGTGCTTCAAACGCCCACCTAGCATCGGTGCGATGCGATTCGCGCGACTCGATGCCATGGCCAGCCTGATACCGCCGGGAGTGCTGGTGGTTGCTGCCTGCTGGCTGGTTCAGCAACTGCCACAGCTTCCCTCGCGTGCGCTCACGATTGCCATGCTGCTGGTCGGTTTGCTGCTGCTTTGGTTTGGGCGCTTCGCATTGCTCGTCGGCTCGGCGCTCTGCGCATTTTCCTGGGCGGTGCTACAGGCCACTGATGCACTGGACAAAAGACTGCCCGAGTTCATGGACGGCGCTGAGCTCGTGGTCGTTGGTGTGATTGAGCAGATGCCGCAGCAGTTCGAGCGGGGAGTTCGCTTTCGTTTTCTGATCGAGCGATGCGTCGAAGTTGTGCAGCATTGCCCTGCTCAGGTGGCGGTGCGTGCCAGTTGGTACAGCGCAGGTTTGTTCGGCAAGACTGCGCAGCCGGTGCCGCCGATCGAACCGGGTCAGCGCTGGCAGCTCAGCCTGCGCCTGAAGCGTCCGCATGCAACTTTGAATCCCGGTCTTTTCGATGCGGAACTGCGTGCCTTACAGGAAGGGGTGGCTGCGCTCGCCTATGTGCGCAAGGCCAAGCCAGGCTATCCAAATCAGCAGCTGCAGTCCGGCATGCCAGGCCCGTTGCATCTGGTCGAGCGCCTGCGCATGGTGTTGCGCGAGCGCATTCGGTTGGCGCTCGCTAGCCTGTCGCCTCAGACTTCGGGCGTACTCGTGGCCTTGGTTATCGGTGATCAGGCTGCAATCTCGGCACCGTGGTGGGAGCTTTTCAATCGCACTGGCATTGGCCATCTGATGTCGATTTCGGGCCTGCACATCACGATGCTTGCCGCGTTGGCCGGTGGCGCGACCGGGCGCATCTGGCGAAGCGTGCGGCTTGCGCAATGGATGCATCCGTATGCGCTGCCTGCGCTGGTGCCTGCACCACAGGCGCGATGGCTGGCGGGCGTGCTTGCTGCCTTTGCTTATTCGCTGCTGGCGGGTTGGGGCATCCCGGCGCAACGAACCTGTTGGATGCTTGCGGTAGCAGGGCTCGCGGTCACGATCGGCAGGGCGCGAAATGCCTCGTCTGTGATCTGCGCCGCTGCCGCAGTGGTCTGTTTGATGGACCCGTGGGCGCCGATGGCGGCGGGCTTCTGGCTGTCCTTTGCTGCGGTCTCGTCGATCATCTGGTACGGCAGCCGCTCGGTGGCAAGACGCTCACCGCAGAACGGCTTGGGTATGCCGCCGATAGCGCGTGGCGACGCCCAAGCGCCCGAAGCGAACCAGGAGAATCGCACCTCCGGGATCGCGGATCGCTGGCGTTTGCGGCTTGGGGCACTGTTGCTCGAGGCGGCGCGAACGCAATTCGCCGCGACGGTGGTCTTGCTTCCCCTCGGAGTGCTGTTTTTCGCCAGCGTTTCATTGGTCAGTCCGTTGGCCAATGCATTGGCGATTCCGCTGGTCTCCGCTCTGATCACACCGTTGGCGATGGCTGGCGCTGCGCTCACGCTCATCAGCGAATGGGGCGGTGGTCTGATTCTGAACCTTGCAGGGCTTCTGACCGAAGGCCTGCTGGCGTCGCTTGCCTGGCTTGATCGGGGGGGTGGGGCTGCGCTGACGATCGCCTCGCCATCGCCCTTGGTGTTCATGCTGGCAGCTGTCTCTTGCGCTTGCTTGCTTGCGCCGCTTCCCTTGCGAGGAAAACTGGTCTCTGCATTCGGTCTGCTGCCGCTTTTGTTCTCGCCTTCGGCCAGCATCGATCCGGACGACTTGATTCTGACCGCGCTCGATGTTGGACAGGGCACCGCAGTGCTGGTTGAGACCGGCGGGCGACGCTTGTTGTATGACACGGGTCCGCCGCTCGGGGGCGAGGTGGACGCCGGCTCGCGGATCATCGTGCCTTATCTGCGGGCTCGCGGCATCCGGCGTCTCGATGCACTGGTCGTGTCGCATCTCGACTCGGATCACTCCAGCGGCGCCCTGTCGGTGCTGCGCAATGTATCGGTCGACTGGGTGGCCTCTTCGTTGCCGCACGGGCATCCGATCATTGAAGCATCGCGACAGCATCACCAATGCTTGCGCGACGAGCATTGGCAGTGGGGCAGCAGCCGGTTTCGCTGGCTGCATCCAGATCAGGATCAGCTGGATGCGCGGCGCGGGTCAACAAATGCTCGCAGCTGCGTGCTGCGCATCGAGAGTCCCGGGGGAGATGTTCTGCTGGTTGGCGATATCGAGGCACGTCAGGAGCGCATGCTGTTGTCTCGCGAAGCGCCCGCGCAATTACGCGCCAAGGTATTGCTCGCTCCGCATCACGGCAGCAAGACCTCGTCAACACCGGAATTTCTGGCAGCGGTGAGTCCGTCGATCGCGATCTTTCAGGTCGGTTTTCGCAATCGATATCGGCATCCGCATCCGGCGGTGCTGACTCGGTACCGAAACGCAGGGGTGCAGATCTTGCGCAGCGACCAGCATGCCGCGATCCAGGTGCGGATGCGCAAAGGCGCAACTCCGCAGGTCACGCTGATGCGGGTGCACGACCGTCGGTACTGGCGGATCCTGGTATCCGACGACCAGGAACCCGCGAGTGCTCAGAGGCAGCCTACTGCGCGGTCCAGCCGCCGTCGATCGTCCACGCGGCGCCGCGCACCTGTTGGGCGGCGTCGGAGCACAGAAAGACCAAGAGCTCGCCGATCTGCTCGGGTGTGACGAACTCCACCGAGGGTTGTTTTTCAGACAGCAAGGCTTCTTTCGCGGCATCTTCAGACAGTCCGCTGGCTTGTGCACGGGCATCGATCTGCTTTTGCACCAACGGGGTCAGCACAAAGCCCGGGCAAATCGCATTGCAGGTGATTTTCGAGCGCGCATTTTCCAGCGCCACCACCTTGGTCAGCCCGACCAGGCCGTGCTTGGCGGCGACGTAGGCGGACTTCTGCGCCGAACCGACCAGCCCGTGGGCC
>JALRBB010000412.1 GCA_023257915.1 Quisquiliibacterium sp.
TCCGGATTGCTGATGCTCCTGGTCTGGCTGCTGCTGACCTGGCGCTTGGGAATCGGGATGCTCGACTATCGCGCCAGCGGGGAGGTCGGTTTCATTTTGCAGATGCCTACCTGGTGGGGATATGCGGCCGCCTTGCCACCGGCCGCGATCGGCTGTCTCGCGTATGCCTGGCGCCTGTTCGAGAGCCTCGGTCTGGTCGATCCCCCCAAGCTCGAATCGACTCAGGCAATGGGGCATTGATGGAACCGTTGTGGCTGGCGGTGGCCTCGTTCCCGGTCCTGATGGCGCTGATTTTTCTGCGTGTGCCGATCGGCCTGTCGATGCTTTCCATCGGATTGCTCGGCTCCTGGCTGGTGTATGGCGATCTTGGGCCGCTGTTGAACCAGATGAAGACCTTGGCTTACAGCCAGTTTTCGACCCACTCGCTGTCAATCATTCCGCTGTTCCTGTTGATGGGCCAATTCGCGTTGCTCGGCGGCATTTCGGGTGCCTTGTTCAAAGCCGCAGAGGCGTTCATCGGGCATTGGCGCGGTGGGGTTGCGATGGCTGCAATCGGTGCGTGCGCAGGCTTTGGCAGCATTTGCGGTTCGTCGCTGGCGACGGCGGCGACGATGGGGCAGGTCGCGTTGCCGGAGCTTCGACGGGCGGGCTATGAGCCGGGCCTTGCCAGCGGCACGCTCGCAGCTGGAGGTACGCTGGGCATTTTGATCCCGCCGTCGATCGTGCTGGTGATCTACGCGATCCTGGCCGAGCAAAACATTGCGATGTTGTTTGCGGCGGCTTTTGTGCCCGGCTTGCTCGCGGCAGCGAGCTACATGCTGGTGGTCGCTCTGACGGTGCGACTGCGCCCATCCGCCGCGGGGGTGATTCCGGCGTTGCCGGCGGCCGCCAGGTGGCGGGCACTGGCACAGACCTGGTCCGTCGCGGTGATCTTCATCACGGTCGTCGGCGGTATTTATGCGGGGCTGTTCACGCCGACCGAGGGTGCCGCAGTCGGCGCGATCAGTACCGGGGTGCTCGCCTGGAAACGGGGCGGACTGGATCGGGCTCGCCTCGCACAGGCTCTTGAAGCGACCGCCAGCGGCACCGCGATGATCTTTTTTATCGTGCTCGGGGCTGCGGCCTACAACACCTTCCTGGCGCTTTCGCTGCTGCCCCAGGAGCTTGCGCAGTGGGTCGGTTCGCTCGGATTGAGCCCCTACTCAGTCTTGTGGGCGATCTTGCTTTTTTACCTGGTGTTTGGTTGCGTGATGGACTCGTTGTCGATGATCCTGCTGACGATTCCAATCTTCTTTCCGCTGTTCAGTGCTCTGGATTTCGGCCTGCAGCCGGATGACGCGGCGATCTGGTTCGGCATCCTGGTGCTGATCGTCGTCGAGGTCGGCTTGATCACGCCACCGGTCGGCATGAACCTGTTCGTGATTCGCGCGATGGCCCCAGACATTCCAATGGCAGCCATGTATCGCGGCGTTCTTCCGTTCGTGCTCGCAGATCTGGTGCGAATCGTGCTGCTTGTCGGCTTTCCATCCATCGTACTGTTCGCCACCTGGCTGTCGCGCTAGCAGGGAACGCGCGCAGGCTGATGCGGCTTTTTGGCTTTCAAGTCCGGTTCGCAGGCATGCGTTTTCGGCCTGCTATAATTCGCTGCTTCGGGGCGTAGCGCAGCCTGGTAGCGCACTTGCATGGGGTGCAAGGGGTCGCGAGTTCGAATCCCGCCGCCCCGACCAGAAATAAATCATTAGAAACAAGCAGTTAAGCCAACCTCTAGGTTGGCTTTTTTGCTTTCTGTCTCATGGTTTTG
>JALRBB010000437.1 GCA_023257915.1 Quisquiliibacterium sp.
ATACCGAGCGTGCCGTCAGCGAACTCGACGAGCTCTTCGGATCTGAGCGATGGCAGCCCGCGCACCATCGCAATGCCCTGTCCGACGCGCACAACCGTGCCAGCGTCGCGTGGATGCAGCGTCACGCTGCGGGCATCCAGAGCCCGGCGCATCGCATCGAGGCTGGCGGTGAGCCCGGGTTGCAGACCTCGGTCGGACGTCCGGGCATCCATCGGGATTTTCATCAGACCGCCTCACCACCAGGGCGCATCGCGCGTTCGAGGTCTCGTTCGAGATCGGTCAGATAGTCTTCGATGCTCCATCCGATGCGTCGCCCCGCCGCCACGATCTCGACGCCGAATCCGGCATCGTCAGCATGGTTGAACTCGACCTCGCGCTCGCCGAATACGCGCTGGATCTGAGTCTCGATCCGTGTGCGCAGCGCGGCGGGCAACTCGCCTTGCGTCACGACCCGTATCGCTCCCGAGCCGAGCTCGTGTGCGATGCGGGCCCGTTCGGTGTCGTCCAGGGCGTTCAGTCTGGCCAGCAAGGTGTCGACCATCGCCTTTTCGAGTGTCTCGTTCGCAAGCGCGTGCAGTGCGCGTGAGATGCCGTGCGCGACCTCAAGCGCGATGCGCCGCCGCAGCTCGCCGAGCAGTTGCTCGCGCTCCTGCGCGAGTTCATCGAGCCAGCGTTGACGCTGCTCGCCAACCTCGTCTCGCGCCTGTTCGCGCAGTTGCAGGCGAATCTGGTCCGCCTCGCGGCGCGCCCTCTCGAGCGTTTCCTGGCGCGTTGCCTCCAGCGACTCGTGCAATTGCTGGTAGCGTTCGGCCTCCTGACGGGCGAGCTCTTCGCGTTGGCTGGCTGACTCGATGCTCTCGCGAATGGATTGCTCGCGCCGGTTCATCGCATCAACGATCCGGCCGTAAAGCAGCCGCTTGAGCAGCCACAGCAGAATCAGAAAATTGATGATCTGCGCGACGACGGTGAGTGCGTCGATCTGCATGTCGATCAGCCTGCGGCGACGCGGTCCCAGAACGGATTGGCGAACACCAGGATCATCGCCACCACGAAGCAGTAGATCGCAGTCGATTCGATCATTGCCAGGCCAACGAACAGCGTGCGCGTAATGGTCGCGGATTCATCGGGCTGTTGGGCGATCGACGCAAGCGCCTGCACCACTGCGCGGGCTTCGCCCAAGGCCGGTCCGATCGATCCGATCGCGATCGTCAGACCGGCGGTCAGAATCGAGATGATGGCTATCCAGGTCATGCTGTCCATCGCCAGGCTCCCAGTGTGTTGTTGTTCATGTTCAGCTGGCAGCTTCGTCTGCCGAACTGTCGTTGTTGTGAATTCGGTCATGCGCCGACACGGCGGACGCGATATAGACCATGGCCAGCACCGCGAAGATATAAGCCTGGATCATGCCGGTCAGCAGGCCGAGAAGCTGCATCACGATCGGAAACAGGAAAGGCGCTACCGACAGCAGGCTGCCTACGATCAGGGTACCGCTCATGATGTTTCCGTACAGCCGCAGCGCCAGCGCGATCGTGCGCGAGATTTCGCCGATCAGCTTGAACGGCAGCATCAGCGGGGTCGGGCGCAGATAGTCGAGCAGGTAGGCACCCAGGCCCTTTTCGGTGATGCCGTAGACCGGGACTGCAACCAGCACGCAGATCGCCAGAGCGCTGGTCGTCGACAGCGACGCGGTTGGCGCCACGAAGCCCGGCACGATCGCCAGCAGGTTTGCCGCCGCGATGAACAGGAACAGCGTTCCGATCAACGGCAGATAGCGCTCAGGCGTACGCTGGCCGATCTCGCGGATGTTGTTGCTCAAGGTGACCACGACCACTTCGAGCAGGTTCTGCCAGCGCGCGATGCGCGGGCCGGTTTGCAGTCGTCGGGTGACTAGCCAGGAGCCACCGGCCAGCAGCAGCATCACCAGCCAGGTACCAGCGATCGTCGCATTCAGTCGCAATGGACCGATCTCGAGCAGCACGAGGGTGTCCGGATTCAGGATCATCGCGGCTCCGCATCCGGCGAGCGCGGCTTGCTGCGATGCCGGCGTAGCAGCACCGTGCGCACCGCGATCATGCCGGTGGCGGTGGCGATCAGCGCAGCCGCCCCGCCAAACCGGGTCGCAAGCCACAAACCGATCAGAGTCAGTGCCGTACGGATGAAGTAGCTCGCCAGCAGCAGCGAGCCCGCATGCCGGGACGTCGACACGCGCTGCAGCGTCGTCCACAGCCCGTGAAACTGCACCCAGCCCAGCACAAGGCCGGCTGCGAAGCCTGCGGCAAGCGTGAGCGGGCTCATCGATCCTGCTCCGGTCCGCTTTCCTCGCGGGTCCAGCGCCACGCGGTCAGGCAGCCGACCAGCACACCAAGCAGCAGCAGCGTCAGCGTCCAGGAAATGCGGGACTCAACGCGTGCGTCCAGCCAGATGCCGGCAGCGACGCCAGCCAGCGTCGGAATCGCGACCGACCAGCCGATGACACCAAACAGACCAATCCATGACCAGACGTCGCGTTGTCGCGCACGGCGCGCATGCTGCTTGCGTTCGACTTTGCTGGCCACGCGTCGTAGATAGTCGTTCGTCTCATGATCGGTCATGTCAGCCCTCCAGCGCCCCGATCCGGCGCAGTGCAGCCGCCTCCAGTCGAGCCAGCGCGCTATGGGCCACGCGCTGGCGCTCATCGCGGCTCTTGAATTCATGCTCGGCGAGGTCGCGCAACCGCGCCAGGCTGGTGCCGCGCACTGCATTGCGAACCGACACGATGACCTCGGCGCCGCACTTAACCAGCGTTCCCTCGTCGATGGCGAGTAGATGTTCATGCGCATCGGGCGACCAGTAGGTGAAGACACCCGGCGTCAGCGCCGAGACGAAGTCGACATGTCGGGGTAACAGGCAGAAGTAGCCGTTCTGGGCTTCGCAGACGATTTTTGCCGCGGGTGCATCGACGAGCGCATGGCTCGGTGTCAGAAGCCGCAACTGCATCACCGATGCCGGAACACCGCTCGCGATGCGTGAGTCTGGGGCGATCTCCATGGCCATCACCGCTTCTCCCTTGCTTCGTCGATCCGGCCGATCATGTACAGGGCTCGCTCCGGGTACTGCGCAATTTCGCCCGCAAGAAT
>JALRBB010000458.1 GCA_023257915.1 Quisquiliibacterium sp.
GGCAGAAGCGTGACCAGCGCCAGCCAGGGATTGATCGACACCAGAATCGCCGCAGTCATCACGATCATCAGCACGTCGGTGGCGAAATCGAGCAGGTGAAGCGACAAAAACAGACAGATACGATCGGTTTCCGAACCGATCCGGGCCATCAGGTCACCAGTGCGCTTGCCACCGAAATACTCGAGCGAGAGCTTGAGCAGATGCTCGTACGTGCTCGAGCGAAGATCCGCACCGATCCGCTCGCTGACCAGCGCCAGGATGTAGGTGCGCGCCCAGCCCAGTCCCCAGGCAAGCAAGGCCGCGACCAGCAAGCCGACCAGCAAGCCGGTTACCAGGCCGATGTCGATTGGCACCCCGGTCTGGTACGGAATCAGTACCTTATCCATCAGTGGCATGGTCAGGTACGGCGGCACCAGCGTCGCCGCAGTGGCGGCTAGCGTCAGCAAAAACCCGAGCAGCAGTTGGCCTCGGTAAGGTGTCGCGAAACGCCACAGGCGAAACAGCGTCCAGGTGGACGGAGGGGCATTGGCCTCCTCATGGCAGCGCGAGCAGTGTTCCTCTCCCACCGCTAGCAAGGTTTGGCAGCGCGAGCAAAGCTGGCGCGCGACCGGACGAATCTCACGGCCGGCACCCGCATCCTCGCGCACCTCGTCAAACCGCTGCACCAGACGTTGCGCCGCCGGGTTCCGTCCCAGCGTAAAGCGCCAGGTACCCAGCCGGGTGGCGCCCTCAAACAGCTCGAGCGCCGCTGCGCCGGCATGGTCATGCAAACGCAGCTCGAGCCCTGCGCGCAGCGGCCACGACTCAAACTGCGACTGGCCCGCAGCACGCGTGATCAGCCGCTCGCCGGTCAGCAATACGATTCCGGCGCCAAAGCGCAGCGCCGGGTCAAGATCAATCTCCAGCCACGCGAGCACCTGCTCCTGGCCTACAATGATCGAAGATGCCTCGTTGCGCCAGAACTCGGGCAAGGCACCGTTAGCTGAAACCGGAACGGAAGAGAGCGTATTCATCGGAGAAGCGTCTAGCGTACCGCATCCGCGGCGCCTTTCGTTCGCCACAGGCAGCATTGTGACGGACATGGCCACGGACGCGAAACCGGAAAGCGCGAGCGCCAGGCAATAGCCTTCAAGCGAGCAGGTGACGCACCGACGACGACCGACCCATCCCTATCCGACCATGCAGAGCCCCACCACCTAATCACCACCGATGACCCACAAGCACATCGAATTTCTGTCGATTACCCACCTGCGCGGACCGAATATGTGGACCTGGAATCCGGTCCTGGAGGCGCTGGTCGACATCGGCGAACTTGAGGATTTCCCCTCCAACAAGATCCCCGGGTTCTACGAACGGCTCACCGCCTGGCTGCCGACGCTGATCGAACATCGCTGCAGCTATGAGGAGCGCGGTGGCTTTTTGCGACGGCTCAAGGAAGGCACCTGGCCAGGCCACATCATGGAGCATGTGGTGCTCGAGCTTCAAGGTCTAGCAGGAATGACCGGAGGTTTCGGCCGTGCACGCGAGATCTCGAAGCGCGGGGTCTACAAGGTAGTCGTCACTTGCTGGCAGAAGGATGTCACCACGCGCGCCTTGTATGGCGGCCGCGATCTGGTGATGGCGGCGATCGAGGATCGCCCCTTCGACGTCAAGGCTCTGGTCGACGAACTCCGGGAAATGGCCGACGACCTATGCCTGGGACCGAGTACGAATTCGATCGTGGTCGGAGCGGCTGGCCGCTCAATTCCATCGATTCGCCTGACCGAGGGCAATCTCGTGCAGTTGGGCTACGGAGCGCGTCAGCGTCGAATCTGGACTGCTGAAACTGACCGCACCAGCGCCATCGCCGAAGGTATTTCCCGCGACAAAGACCTGACCAAAAAACTTCTCGCGTCCTGCGGAGTCCCTGTTCCCCAGGGCAGGATCGTTGACGATGCTGCCGATGCGTGGGAAGCCGCCCAGGAAGTGGGCGTGCCGGTCGTCGTCAAGCCCTGCGACGGCAACCATGGACGCGGGGTGTGCATCGACCTATCGACACCCGAGGAGATCGCCACCGCATTCGAGATCGCGCTGGCCGAGGGCAGTGGCGTGATGGTCGAACGCTTCATTCGCGGCAGCGAGCACCGTGTCCTGGTCGTCGGCGGCAGGATGGTGGCAGCGGCTCGCGGAGATGCCGCAACGGTCACCGGCGACGGACGTTCGACGGTCAAGGAGTTGATCGATACGCAACTCAATACCGACCCGATGCGTGGCTTCGAGGAGGAATTCCCGCTGAATCCGGTCAGACTCGACGCAACCGCACGTCTGGAACTCTCGCGCCAGGGTTTGACCGGCGACTCGATCCCGGAAGCGGGCCGCAGCGTGATGGTTCAACGCAACGGCAATGTGGCACTTGATGTCACGGACATGGTGCATCCCGATGTCGCCGAGACGGCCGCGCTGGCGGCCCGCATCGTCGGGCTGGATATCGCAGGCATCGACATCGTGACGCTAGACATTCGCCGTCCGCTGGGCGAACAAGGTGGTGCGATCGTCGAGGTCAATGCCGGGCCGGGTCTTGCGATGCATGTCAAACCAGCCAACGGCCCGGCACGCCCGGTCGGACGGGCGATCGCCGACCATCTGTTTCCGGCTGACGATGATGGTCGGATTCCGATCGTCGGCATCAGCGGCACCCATGGCATGACGCAGGCCTGTCGCCTGGTCGCCCATCTGCTGCACCTGGGCGGCTCGCGTGTCGGACTTGCCTGCAGCGAGGGCTTGTACATGGACCGGCGGCGCATTTTCGGCGGCGACCGCACCGACTTTGATTCGGCGCGCCGGCTGCTGATGAACCGGATGATCGATGCCGCTGTCATCGAAAACGTCCCGCGCCTGATGACAACCGAAGGGGTCTCCTACGACTGGGGTGCGGTCGGCGTGGTGCTGCGGATGGATCCGACGATGCTGATGCCCGACCTGCACATCGACGATGATGACCTGCTGTTCAAGGTCGTGCGCACCCAGGTCGACGTCGTGCTGCCCAGCGGCGCAGCGGTGCTCAACGCCGCCGACCCGAAGGTCGCCGAAATGGCCGAACTTTGCGAAGGTGATGTGATCTTCTTTGCACTCGACGAACTGGCTCAGCCGCTGGCGGCGCACCTGGCCGACGGCCGGCGTGCGGTGCTGATTCGTCACGGGCGGATCATGCTGGTCACCGGTCAGGACGCGCAGGAGCTGTGCGAATTGTCGCAAGTGCCGATGGCCTGCGCCGATTCAGGCAGCATCGAAGTGATCGAGAACCTGCTCGCTTCGATCGGAGCAGCCTGGGCACTCGGCCTGCCCAAGGAAATCATCCGTACCGGCATCGAGACCTTCGACCCGCTTGACCCGACCGGAGTCGGAGCGCTCTGAGCGACATCTGCTGCGAACGCGAACAAGCGTCCGCCCTCGCAAGGCATACTGGAACGAACCGAATGGAAGTCTCCCGCATCAGGGCCCTGCGCGGCCCGAATCTCTGGACCCGCCAAACCGCGATCGAGGCGATCGTCTCGTGTGGCGTGGACGAACGAACGATCGACGCAATCCCCGGCTTCGAGGCCCGCCTGCGTACACGATTCCCGGAAATCGGACCGCTGCGCGTCGTCGGCGACGCAGGCCCGGTCGCCGCAACACATGTGCTTGAGCAGGCGACGCTCGGCCTGCAGATGCAGATCGGCTGCCCGGTCACCTTCAGCCTGACTTCCGCGACGCTGGAGCCGGGCATCTATCAGGTGGTGGTTGAATACACCGAAGAGAGCGTCGGGCGGCTGGCATTCGACATCGCGCTGAAGCTCTATCAAAGCACGCTGAACGATACCGAATTCGATCTGACCGCCGAACTGGCGCGCTTGCGCGAACTCGACGAGGACGTCCGGCTTGGCCCGAGTACCGGTTCGATCGTGTCCGCCGCCGTGGCGCGCGGCATTCCGTATTGCAGGCTGACAGAGGGCAGTCTGGTGCAGTTCGGCTGGGGCAGCAAGCAGCGTCGCATCCAGGCCGCCGAAGTCGACCGAACCAGTGCGGTTGCCGAACAGATCGCCCAGGACAAGGAACTGACCAAGCGTCTGTTGTCGGCTGCCGGTGTACCGGTTCCGGATGGCAGGCCGGTGCGCGACATCGAGGATGCCTGGCAGCTGATGCAGCAGATCGGTGGCGCGGTGGTGGTCAAACCGCGCGACGGCAACCAGGGCAAAGGTGTCGCGGTCAATGTGACGACTCGTGAACACCTGGAAGTGGCCTACGCGGCCGCCGCCGCGATCAGCTCCGACGTACTGCTCGAGCGCTTCATCCCCGGTAACGACTTTCGGCTGCTTGTCGTTGGCGACCAACTGGTGGCCGCGTCGCGCCGCGACTCCCCGCATGTCATCGGCGACGGTGAGCGCACCGTCCGGGCACTGGTCGACGAAATCAATACCGACCCCAGGCGCGGCGACGGCCATGCGACCGCGCTGACCAAGATCCGAATCGACGAGCTGGCGATTGCGCGGCTCGAGGTCCAGGGGTACACACCAGACTCAGTGCCGGAACTCGGCGCCCGGGTCATCCTGCGCAACAACGCCAACCTGAGTACTGGCGGCACCGCCACGGACGTGACCGACGATGTGCACCCGGAGCTCGCGGCGCGTGCGGTCGAAGCGGCAAAGATGATCGGGCTGGACATCGCCGGCGTTGATGTCGTCACCGAGACGGTGCTCAAGCCGCTCGAGCAGCAAGGCGGCGGAATCGTCGAGGTAAACGCCGCACCGGGCCTGCGCATGCACCTGAGCCCCTCGTACGGCAAGCCACGCAATGTCGGCGAGGCGATCGTCTCGATGGCATTTGCCGATGGCGAGGATGCACGCATCCCGGTCATCGCGGTCACCGGAACCAATGGCAAGACCACCACGGTGCGCCTGATCTCACACATGCTCGCCTGCAGCGGGCTGCGGGTGGGCATGACCAATACCGACGGAGTCTATGTCAACGGACGTCAGACCGATTCGGGAGACTGCAGCGGTCCGAAAAGCGCCCGCAATGTGCTCTTGCATCCGGATGTCGATGCTGCGGTGTTCGAGACTGCGCGCGGCGGCATTCTTCGCGAAGGGCTCGGCTTTGATCGCTGCAAGGTCGGCGTGGTCACCAATGTGGGCAAAGGCGACCATCTCGGGTTGAATTTCATCAATTCCGTCGAAGAACTCGGCGTGCTCAAGCGGGTCATCGTGCAAAACGTCGCACCGGATGGCTATGCCGTGCTCAATGCCAATGATCCGATCGTTGCGGCAATGGCCAACACCTGCCCCGGGTCGGTGATCTTTTTCGGAAACGATCGCAGCCTACCGGTGCTGGTACGCCATCGCGCCAAGGGAAACCGGTGCGTCTATGTCGAGGGCGGCTCAATCGTGGTCTCCTCGGGTCGCCGAGAGCGCCGGCTGTCGCTGGCCGACATCCCGCTGACCAAGGGCGGTGCCCTGTCCTTCCAGGTCGAGAACACCATGGCAGCGATCGCAGCTGCCTGGGCGCTGGACATCGACTGGAAGGCGATCGAACAGGCGCTGGTGAGCTTTCGCAGCGACATCGGTACGGTCCCGGGCCGCTTCAATGAATTCTCCTATCGCGGCGCAACCATCATCGCCGACTACGGGCACAACCCGGATGCCATGATTGCACTGGCCCAGGCGGTCGAGGCGATGCCGGGCAATCGGCGTATCGTGGTCATCAGCGGGGCTGGCGATCGTCGCGACGAGGATATCCGGGAACAGACACAGATCCTGGGCCATGTCTTCGACGAGGCGATCCTGTATCAGGACCAGGCGCAGCGCGGACGTGGCGATGGCGAGGTCATCAGTCTTCTGCGCGAGGGACTGGTCGGTGCGACCCGCACGAAGCAGGTCGAGGAAATCCATGGCGAATTTCTCGCGATCGACGCAGCACTCGATCGACTCGGCCAGGGTGACCTGTGTCTGATTCTGATCGACCAGGTCGATGAGGCGCTTGCGCACTTGCGTGCCAAGGTGGCAGCCGGCTGAGGCTAGCCGCCGTGTGCGCATCCCGGTGAAGCCGACCTCATCGTCGGCTTCGCTGTCCCGGCTTAGCCAGTCGCAGACGCAATCAGCATCCCGGTCGATGTGGCCTGTGCCGCAAGCCGCCCTTCGGCGTTGTACAGATCGCCCTCGAGAAACACCACACGCTTGCCGCGCCGAACGACGCGTCCATGCACCTGGCCCGGACCGGGCCCGACCCGCTCAAGAAAACTGACCTTGATTTCCAGGCTCACGACGCCGAACTGATGATCGGTGTCGTGGCGCACTGCATGGGCCATTGCGGCATCGAGCCAGGCGGTGACGAAACCGCCCTGGGCGATCGTCCCGTTCGTATGGCAGTACTCGCGGCGCACCGTGAATGCGGCACGCACGCTGCGCGTGTCCGCATGCCAATCCACCACGTGGAAATCCCCCATCGATTCGCTCAACGCCTTGCCCGATCTGATGCGGGCCTCGAAATCGTCATCCATCGCTGCTGTCACCGGTCTGAGAAAACCGACATTTTCTCCGATCAGGCGCCACACTAGCTTCGCCGCGCCAATTCACCCGTGCAAGAATGCACGCAACTACGCGCGCAACTAAGCACGCAACTAAGCACGCAACCAAGGAGACAGCACGCAATGAGCACGACGAACAGGCGCTGGGTGCAACGACCCGAAGGCTCGAACTGGGGAGACTTCGGCGATGACGACCAGTTGGGCCGACTCAACCTGATCACGCCCGATTGCCGGCGCGCCGCCGCCGCCGAGGTTCAGGAAGGTTTGAGCTTCTGCCTGAGCCTGCCGCTCGACTATCCGGGCGGCAACGTCCTGAACCCGCGCCGTCATCCGCCAAAGACGCGTCCGACAGTGCGCGGCGGGATGCCAAACTGGATGTTCGAGGTTGGCAGCGAACTGGAAGGCGCCACCGACGTGATCTGCGACGACATGGCGATGATCTGGCTGCAATACTCAACCCAGTGGGACAGCCTCGCGCACGCCGGCTCAAACTTCGATGCGAATGGCGACGGCCGCCCCGAGGTGGTGTTTTACAACGGCTATCGCGGCGGCATCGAAATCCCGAAGCCCGAAGGCAGCGGCGAATCGCTGACCAGCGCGGCGCGTGCGCTGGGCATCGAAAATATGGCGCGGCACGGCGTTCAGGGGCGTGGTGTGCTGGTCGACCTGCATGCGCATTGCGGGGACGTCCGTGAGGTGGTCGGCTATGAGCGGCTGATGCGAATCATGGAGACCGACAAGGTCCAGGTCGAATCCGGCGACATCCTGTGCCTGCACACCGGATTCACCCAGCGCGTTCTCGAATGGAACAAGCAACCGGATCCGGTCGCGATTCACAACATCTGCGCAGCGCTCGACGGCCGTGACGCGAAGCTGCTCCAGTGGATCACCGACAGCGGAATCGCGGCACTGGTCGCGGACAACTATGCGGTCGAACATCACAGCACCGACAAGCCGGCCGGCAGCTGCGCGATGTTGCCCTTGCATGAGCACTGCCTGTTCAAGCTCGGCATGCCGCTGGGCGAAATCTGGTATCTGAATGAACTGGCCGTCTGGATGCGTCGCGCGAAACGCTCGCGTTTCATGCTGACCGCCCCGCCGCTGCGACTGCCCGGCGCGGTCGGCTCGCCGGTTTCTCCGATCGCAACGGTCTAGGCCTGCCCCGTGGCGATTGGCGCCCCTGTTCTGCATGCGTCGGGACTACCGGAGCATCCGGAACGCTATCTGCACGCGACTGACTTTTTCGACATCGACCATCCGTCAGTCCGCGCCTTCGTTGCAGAGGCAATCGGCGATGCGACCAACACACGCGACAAGGCGGTGCGATTGTTCTATGCGGTGCGCGACCAGATTCGCTACGACCCGTACCGGATCTCGTGGCGCCCGCATGACTACAAGGCAAGTCGCGTCATTGAAAGCGGGTACGGTTGGTGCGTTCCGAAGGCCGGCCTGCTGGCAGCATGCGCGCGCGCGGCAGGGATCGCCTCGGCAATCGGACTGGCCGATGTCGTTAACCACCTGAACACCGAAAAACTGCGCGCCCGGATGGGCGGGGTCGACGTGTTCTACGACCATGGCTACGCGGCGCTGCTGATCGAGGGCCGCTGGGTCAAGGCGGTCCCGGCGTTCAATATCGAGCTATGCGAGCGCTTCGATGTGCAGCCGACGCAGTTCGACGGCTACACAGATGCGCTCTACCAGCAACATGACGCGCATGGGCGCCTGCACATGCAGTACCTGGCGGACCATGGAACCTGGTCGGATCTGCCGCTAGACAAAATCCGCGACGACCTGACACGACACTACCCGGCAGCGCTGTTCGAGACCGATGCGCATCCAGGCATCGACGCCGGCCGCTTCGAGGATGATGCCGGTCGCTGACCGCCCACGCGAGCAATCGAATCCGCCGGCCATGCCGGACAACTCAGCGCATCGCTCGTAACCTGGCCAGCGTTCCGGCGGGCAACAACACCGCAGCCATCGCAACCAGAATCGAACCGAGGGCGAACCAGTCCTGCCAGCGCGGCGTTTCACCGAGCAGCGCCATCCCTGAGAAAAGTCCGGTCACCGGGATCAGCATCACCGACAGACCGCTGGCCACCGGCGGCAGCGTTGAAGCGATCCGAAACCAGATCGCCTGCGAAAAACCGAAGATGACCACTGCGTTGTAGATGATCGCGGCCCATCCGACACCGCTGGGCGGCCAGCGCCAATGGTCGCGCTCGAGCAGCAGCGCGAGCAGCGAGCACACCAGCAGCACGATCGCCTGCGACCAGAACGTGATCGTCAGCACGCTGGTCGGTTGACGCCGCCGGCGCATCAGGTGCGTGCCGAAACCCCAGACCATTGCCGCCACCAGCATCAATATTGTGCCGAGCGGGCTACCGGTGATTGCAGAAAACTCGCCGGCCAGCAGCAAGGCGACGCCGATCGCTGCGGCGACCACGCCAAGCGCCAGACGCGGCGATGGACGCTCCCGAAACACCACAATGCCGAAGATCGCCGCCCAGACCGGCATCGTGTATCCGAGAATCGCCGCCCGCCCGGAGTCCAGCAGCTTGACTCCGTACATCACGAGAATGAACCAGACCAGCATATTGGTCAGCACCAGCCAGCCGAACTCACGCCAGTGCTCACGCGGAATTTTCAGCGAGACTCCCTGCGAACGTACGACCAGCCACAGCAGCGGCATGCCCCCGGACATGCACACCATCCGGAATGTCATCGGCTCCATCTCGCTGACACCGATCTTCATGATCGGCCAGTTCACCCCCCAGGACAGCGTCAAGACGGTCAGCAGCCAAAGATCGCGGCGCGAAAAGCTAAAGCTCTGACTGTTCATCTGGACCGGCTCACCTGCGATTCGTCACGGCCGCTAGAATCGAGCCTGACGCGGGATTGCACCTGCATATTCTGTTTCCGGGAGAGCGAATTGTCGTTCGTATCAGATCTCAAGGCTGCCTGGCAGCGTGCCGATTCCTTGCTTTGCGTCGGACTGGATCCGGATCCGGCCAGGTTCCCCGCCCATCTGAGCTGGCGGGATGATGCAATCCTGGAGTTCTGCACCCAGATCGTCGACGCGACCGCGCAGTATGCCTGCTCCTTCAAGCCGCAGATCGCCTATTTTGCGTCGTGCGCAGCCGAGCAACAGTTACAGGCGCTGATTGCCCACATCCATCAGCGGCATCCGGGCATCCCGGTGATCCTGGATGCCAAGCGTGGCGACATCGGATCGACTGCCGAACACTACGCACGCGAGGCGTTCGAGCGCTACCGCGCCGATGCGGTCACGCTGAGTCCCTACATGGGTTACGACTCGATCGAACCTTACCTTGCCTACCCGGGGCGCGGCGCGATCCTGCTTTGCCGGACTTCGAATGCCGGTGGCAGCGACTTGCAGTCACTGACGCTCGCGGATGGCGAAGGGCCGGCTGCTGAGCGGCTGTTCGAGCGCGTCGCACGGCTGGCGGCTGGCCGCTGGAACGCGGGCGGGCAGCTCGGGCTGGTCGTGGGTGCAACCTTTCCGCGAGAGCTCGCCCGGGTGAGAGAACTCGTCGCAGACATGCCGCTGCTGGTTCCGGGCATCGGTGCGCAGGGCGGCGATATCGATGCCTCGGTGGCCGCCGGTGCAACCGCCGACGGCACCGGCATGCTGGTCAACTCGTCGCGTGCGATTCTGTACGCAAGCCGTGGCGAGGATTTTGCGCAGGCCGCCGCCAGGGTCGCCGCCGAAACGCGCGACGCGCTACGCGCGGCCGCCGCCCGCAAGCGGCTCGGCTGAGCCCACCGAAACGCTCAGCATCTGCATCGATCCACACTAGCCCTGTCCCGGAACCGATTCACACGCTACACTGCCGGCATCCAGTACGGACTCCGAGCAAGGGCCAGTGGCCCTCGACGCCAACCGGCCGCATTGGTCGGTATCGAGGAGGAGAAAGATGCGGATACTTCTCGCAGAAGACGATCAGATCCTCGCCGACGGATTGTGCAGATCGCTTCGTGAAGCCGGTTATGCGGTCGATCATGTCGCCGACGGCGCGAACGCCGATGCGGCGCTGGCCGCGAATGAATTCGATCTTGTGATCCTCGACCTCGGGCTGCCCCGGGTCGATGGCCTGGACGTGCTGCGCCGGCTGCGTGCTCGCAATACATCGACGCCAGTCATGATCCTGACCGCTGCCGACTCGGTTGAACAACGCGTCACTGGCCTGGACCTTGGGGCCGATGATTTCATGGCCAAACCGTTCGCGCTGTCCGAACTCGAGGCGCGGGTCCGTGCGCTGGTGCGCCGCTCCATGGGTGCAGCCAACTCGCTGATGCGCCTGGGTGCGCTGAGCTACGACCAGGTCGGTCGAGTCGCCTCGATCGATGACAAGCCGGTCGAGCTGTCGGCACGTGAGATCGGACTGCTCGAGATCCTGTTGCAGCGTGCCGGCCGGCTGGTCAGCAAGGAGCAGATCGTCAACCACCTGTGCGAGTGGGGCGAGGAAGTGAGCCACAACGCGGTCGAGGTCTACATGCACAGGCTGCGTCGCAAGATCGAAGGCGGCGGCATCAAGATCTCCACGGTGCGAGGGCTTGGCTACTGCCTAGAACGGCCAGCCGAGGCCGCCGCCGCGGAATGAACGAACCTGCGCAAACTTCTACGCGGGCCGCGACCCCGGACACGAGTCCGCCCGCATTGCGCCGAAACTGGTTCGACACCCGTTCGCCGGGCGAGCAGCGCAGCCTGTTCGGCGAGGTACTCGACTGGATGTTTGCGCCGCTGCTGCTGCTGTGGCCGCTGTCGATCGCGTTCACCTTTTTCGTGGCCCGCACGCTGGCGGACGCACCGTATGACCGCGCCCTGGCGGATCACGCGAACGTGGTTGCCCAACAGGTGCGCTTTGTGAACGGGCAGCCGACGGTGCACAGCGTCAGCGCGTTGCGCACGCTGATCGGAGTCGGAACCGAAGAGACGCTGTTCTTTCGGGTTTCCGCAGCAGACGGTGCCTTGCTGGCGGGCGATCCGGAACTGCAGCTTCCAGGCCTGTACGACTTTCCCTCTCCGGGCAGAACGAAGCTGCGCAACGAGACCTTCCGTGGGCAGGAGGTTCGGGTTGCGTACACCTACGCGCAGCCGCGCGAAGACGACCCAAGTGCACTGACCGCGCCAGCACTGGTGCAAGTTGCCGAGACAATCGATTCGCGCAGCCAGCTGGCCAACGAGATCATCAAGGGGGTGATCTTTCCGCAGTTCGTGATGCTGCCGCTGGCGGTTGCACTGGTCTGGTTTGGACTGAGCCGTGGCCTGGCGCCGCTGAAGTTGTTGCGCCAGCGCATCCGCGATCGCCGCACCGATGATCTTTCGCCGCTGGACACCCGCGGCATGCCAGAGGAGCTATCGCCCCTGCTCGAATCGTTCAACGAGTTGCTGCTCAGACTGGATGCAAGCCTGGGATCCCAAAAGCGCTTCATCGCCGATGCGGCCCACCAGATGAAGACCCCGTTGGCCGGGCTGCGCACGCAGGCCGAGCTGGCGCTGCGCGAGACCGATCCGCAGGAGCAGCATCGCCGTCTTCGCCAACTGGCCATCGGATCGGAGCGCACCGCGCATCTGGTCAATCAGCTGTTGTCACTGGCCAGGACCGAAAATGTCCGCTCCAGCGGGCCTGGCGAGCGGCTTGATCTGACGCCGCTGACCCGCGAAATCGTCGGGGAATGGGTTGCACAGGCCATTCGCCGCGGCATCGACCTCGGGTACGAGAACGACATCGGTGCAACGCCGGTTCTGGGTCATGAATTCCTGTTGCGCGAGATGTTCGCGAATCTGATCGACAATGCGCTGCGCTACACGCCACGCGGTGGCAGCGTTACCGTCAGACTGCGACCTGCCATTGACGGCCAGGTCTGCGTCGAGATTGAAGATACCGGCCCGGGGATCGCTCAGGCTGAGCGGGAACTGGTGTTCGAGCGCTTTTATCGGGTGCTCGGATCGAATATCGATGGCAGCGGACTGGGACTGGCGATTGTGCGCGAAATCGCGCTACAACACGGGGCGCAAGTCTGGATCTCGGACGGTCGAGGTCCGAATGGTCCGCTGGGCACCTGTTTCAGCGTGATGTTTCCGCCGGCCGGCGTCGGACTGATTCACGCCGCAAAAGCGGCACAAGCTCCTGCCTCAGCCCCTCCACATCAACAGGAGCGTCAGGCGAGCCTTTGACTTGAAAACCCGCAAAGGTTAATATTCGCGCCCTTCGGCGCATTAGCTCAGTTGGTTAGAGCGACGGAATCATAATCCGCAGGTCCGGGGTTCGAGTCCCTGATGCGCCACCAGTTTTTCGCAGGCCCGCCCGTCGACGGCGGGCCTCGTTCTTTGGAGCGAAGACTGTCGCCGCGTTCCGGGCGTATTGCGGTCGGTTCCCCGAAAGTCGACTCGCTGGAATACTGCCGGTCATCGCGGCAAGGTGCCGCGCGATGATGTCGCTTCGCTGAGGTCGCCCCATGAGCCGCAAGGTCTACATCCGAACGTTCGGCTGCCAGATGAACGAATACGATTCGGCCAAGATCGCCGACGTACTCGCACAATCCGAAGGCGCCGTACCCACCGACGATCCGGCCCAGGCCGACATCATTCTGTTCAACACCTGCTCGGTGCGCGAGAAGGCTCAGGAAAAGGTCTTCTCCGATCTTGGCCGCTTACGCCAGCTCAAGCTTGAACGACCGGAACTGGTCATCGGCGTTGGCGGCTGTGTCGCCAGCCAGGAAGGACAGTCGATCGTCAGCCGCGCCCCGTACGTGGACGTCGTGTTCGGTCCGCAGACGCTGCACCGCCTGCCGGAACTGATCGAAAAGCGGCGTCATACGGGCCGCTCGCAGGTCGACATCTCGTTTCCCGAGATCGAAAAGTTCGATCATCTGCCGCCTGCCCGAGTCGAAGGCGCCAGTGCATTCGTGTCGATCATGGAAGGATGCAGCAAATACTGCAGCTTCTGCGTCGTGCCCTACACCCGGGGTGAAGAGGTTTCGCGACCATTCGAGGACGTGCTCGTCGAGGTCGCGGGCCTGGCCGAGCAAGGCGTTCGCGAGGTCACGCTGCTGGGTCAGAATGTCAACGCCTACCGTGGAGCCATGCCGGGCGACGGACAGGACTTTGCCGATTTCGCGCTCTTGCTCGACTATGTCGCCGAGATTCCGGGGGTCGAGCGCATTCGCTACACGACCTCGCACCCAAAGGAATTCACGCAACGGCTGATCGATGCACACGCCCGGCTCGACAAGCTGGTCAACCATGTGCACCTGCCAGTGCAGTCGGGAAGCGACCGGATCCTGGCTGCCATGAAACGCGGCTATACAACACTCGAGTACAAGTCGATCATCCGTCGCCTGCGCGCAGCTCGTCCCGACATCTGCCTGTCGTCGGATTTCATCGTCGGCTTTCCTGGCGAGACCGACGAAGATTTCGGGCGCACGATGCAGCTGATCGACGATATCGGCTTCGACGCCTCGTTCTCGTTCGTGTACAGCGCGCGGCCTGGAACACCAGCGGCCGATCTCGACGATCCGACACCGCAGGCGGTGAAGCTGGCGCGTCTGCAGCAGCTGCAGGCCAGTATCGATGCCAATGCCCAGCGGATCAGCGCCGCGATGGTCGGCAGCCGTCAGCGGGTGCTTGTCGAAGGTCCGTCGCGCAAGAATCCGGCCGAGCTGGCGGCTCGTACCGGAAACAACCGGGTCGTCAATTTCCCGGGACCTGCCGAACTGATCGGACAGCTGGTCGAGGTCGAGATCGCAGCGGCACTGCCGCACTCGCTGCGCGGTCGCCTGCCGGCACCTCACCGGGATCAGGCCGTCATCGATGACAACTGACAAGAACCACACAGAACCCGGATCACAGCCCCAGGCTGCCGCGGCGCCAGGCTCCGACGCAGACAGCGTCGGACGGACCGCAAACCAGGCGCCAATCGACAATGAACGGCTGGCCAATCTATGCGGCGCGCTTGACGCGAACCTGCGCCAGATCGAGGAAGCCTTCGATGTGCGCATCGCACGACGCGGCAACAAATTTTCGTACCATGGTGCGCGTGCTGCCGTGACGGCGGCCCGGCAGGCAATCGAGCACTTCATTGCCCTCGCGCAGCGCCCGCTGTCGCTCGATGACATCCAGTTGGGCCTGGTCGAGCTGAAAGCGACACAGGCAGGCGTCAAGCCGGATGCGGATGACTCACCGGTACTTCACACCCGACGCACGGATCTGCAGGGCCGCACGCCACGACAGCGTGAATATCTGCGCAAAATCCTGTCTCACGATGTCACCTTCGGCACCGGCCCGGCCGGCACCGGCAAGACGTATCTGGCTGTCGCCTGTGCGGTCGATGCGCTGGAGCGCGACGCGGTCAAGCGCATCGTTTTGACGCGCCCAGCGGTCGAGGCCGGCGAGCGCCTGGGCTTTTTGCCCGGCGATCTGGCGCAAAAAGTCGATCCGTACTTGCGGCCGCTGTATGACGCCTTGTACG
>JALRBB010000469.1 GCA_023257915.1 Quisquiliibacterium sp.
GATGTAGTTATGGATGTCCTTGACGCGCTCGTCCCCAAGCTGCGAATCACGCAGACGAGAGACCGCGTCGTACTCATAGAGCCCTTGCTGTGCCTTCGTCGTCGACTTGATGTGCCACTGAAGCAACTGCATGCCGACGCCGCTCGCGACTTCCTCAGCGAGCATCGTCTTGCCAGTGCCCGGTTCGCCCTTGATCAGCAGCGGGCGTTGCAAGGTCATCGCGGCGTTAACCGCGAGTTTCAGGTCGTCGGTGGCGACATAGGAGCTGGTGCCTTCGAAGCGCATGGCGAGAGTCCAGGTTGGGGAGAGCGCAGTATAAAGGATGGGTCGCTCGCAGCTCGGCTCGATGTGCGCGCAGTGAAAGCGCATGCGGGTGAGGTTTCGGCAAGTTCGAGCCTGTGTGGTGCCAAGGCCGGGCTGCTTGTGTGGTGCTAGCCCCCGACTGGACTCGGCGTGATGCACTCGGCTAAAATCGCAGGCTTCGATCCAACCTGCGTCCCTCTAGGCCGACTTCGGCAGGGGGGCGCCACATTACCGGGTAAACATGATCACGAGACTGATCGCCGCCTCCGTGCTCGCGGCTGCTTCCTCGATGGCCTTCGCCCAGGGTGACGCCTCGGCTGCCAAGGCCAAGGTCGCCATGTGCGTCGGCTGCCACGAAATCCCTGGCTACAAGGCCTCCTTCCCAACCGTCTATTCGGTTCCGAAGATCGCCGGGCAAAGCGTCAAGTACCTTGAGAGTGCGCTAGTCGCCTACCGAAAGGGAGATCGCTCGCATCCGACGATGCGCGCCATCGCTGGCAGCCTTAGCGATCAGGACATTGCCGACATCGCCGCGTACTACGGCAGCAAGTGACAGGAAGACCTGAGATGATCCGAATTCACTCCTTGGCGACCAAAGTCGCTCTGAGCTTCGCGATGGTGGCTGCGGCGACGTCCGCCCAGGCCGCCGATATCGAAAAAGGTCGTGCGAAAGCCGATCAGGTTTGCGCCGCATGCCATGGCAAGGACGGCAACACGCCGATCGATCCTTCCTACCCGAAGCTTGCAGGCCAGGCCGCCGACTATCTCTATCACGCGCTACGTGATTACCGCAGTGAGGCTCGTAAGAATGCAATCATGGCTGGCATGGCCAAGCCGCTTAGTGATGCTGACATGAAGAATCTTGCGGCTTACTATGCGAGTCTTCCCGGATCGCTGCGCATCAAGCCTTGAGCCCGGTGCAGGCGGCTCGCCTGAGCTGCTGAATGAACGGTCGCCGCTGGCGGCCGTTTTTATTTGGGCGCCATCCAGTTCCGTGGTTCGCGCGTTTGGCGGTCTTCAGACTTTGCGCTCCCTGGGCATGGCCTTGGCGCTGCGCTCATGAATCCAGACATACAAGGTTGGCAGGACGATCAAGGTCAGGATCGTTGCCGACACGAGCCCGCCAATGATGACCAGTGCGAGCGGACGTTGGGTTTCCGAGCCAATCGCGGTGGATACCGCCATCGGGGCCAGTCCGAGTGAGGCCAGAAGCGCTGTCATCAAAACTGTGCGCAATCTGTCCAGCGAACCCTTGAAAACCGCTTCGTAAAGAGTCTCACCATGGGCTCGAAGTTGTCCGAAATACGACAACATGACGACCCCATTGAGCACCGCCTGCCCGAAGAGCGCAATGAATCCAATGGCCGCTGACACGGACAGTGGGATATTGCTGAGATACAGGATCACAACTCCGCCAATCATCGCAAAGGGGATGTTCGCGATAATCAAGGCCGCGTTCTTCAGCGATCCGAAGGCATTGAACAGCAGCACGAAGATGATCAGGATAGACAACGGCACCACCCAGGCGAGGCGGGCCATGGCTCGTTCCTGATTTTCAAATTCCCCAGACCACTTGATCGTATAACCCTGTTGCAGCTTGATCGTCGTCTCGACCGCCTGTTGCATGTCCTTGACGACGCTACCCATATCGCGATCCTTGATGAATACGCCGATCGACAACACCCGTCGGCCGCCTTCTCGGGCAATGTTCATCGCACCGCTGCTTTGCTTGAAGGTGGCAATTTCTGCCAGCGGCAGGTAGCCGCCGCTGGGAGTGGCAATGACGACGTCGCGAATCCTTGCCAGGCTTCGTTCGGACTCGGGCAAGCGAACCATCACGGCAAAGCGGCGCTCCCCCTCCCAGACATAACTCACCTGGCGCCCGGCCAGCGCGGTTTGAATGGTCTCTTGCACATCGTCGATGCTCAGGCCATAACGCGCCGCGCGAGCCCGGTCGATCTCAATTTGATACTGCGGCAGTTGGCCGTCGCGGTCGATGAAGGCACGCTGCACGCCGTCGATCTGCTTGATTTCCTTCAGGATCGTCATTCCGTAAGAGCGCAGAACCCCCAGGTCGTCGCCGGTGACCTTGATCACGATCTGACCGTCAATCTGGGAGATCGACTCAAGCACGTTATCCCGAATTGGCTGCGAAAACGCCACCGCAATGCCTGGAATCTGGCGCAAGGAGGCATCGAGTTCGGCCAGGATCTGCTTCTTGCTCAGCCCCCGCTTCCATTGCTCCTCCGGATAGAGGTCGACTAGTGCCTCGACCTGGCTGGCAATCTTCGGGTCGGTTCCGTCCTCCGGTCTGCCGAGCTTGCTGATGACGCTTTCGACCTCAGGGGTCTTGCGGATCAACGTACGAATGCGGTTGGCCTGGCGCTGCGCTTCGCTGATCGAGACGCTGGGGTCCAGGGTAACGTTCACCCACACACTGCCTTCGTTTAGTTCCGGAAGGAACTCCGACCCCAGTCTGGTTGCAACTCCGAGGGCGGCCACCAGCGCCGCGCTGGCTCCCAGCAACACCAGTTTGCGATGCGCGAGTGCCCATCGCAGCGCCGGTGCATAGATACGCTTGCTGAAGCGCACCAGCCATGGCTCCGAATGGGAAAGCTTGCCGCGCAGCAGCCAGTGACAAAGCAGCGGGACCAGCGTTAGCGACAAGATGAGCGAGGCGATCAGCGCTGAGACGACGGAATACGCCATCGGTGCGAAGATGCGGCCTTCATGGCGCTGCAGCGTAAAGATCGGAATATGCGCCGCGATGATGATCAGCATCGAAAAAAGCGTCGGACGGCCGACCTCGATCGCTGCCGAGAGCACCGTTTCCATCTTGGAGCGTCGATCAGAACCATCGGGCAATGACTGCAGTCGATGGTAAATGTGCTCGACGACGATCACCGCACCATCGACAATGATTCCAAAGTCCATCGCACCCAGCGATATCAGGTTTGCCGGGATGCCGACCCAGGATAATCCGAGAAAGGTGCCGAGCAGTGAGAGCGGAATGATCGATGCGACGATCGCCGCGGCTCGCATGTTCTGCAAAAACAGATAGAGCACGACGGCTACCAGGATCGCGCCCTCGAGCAGATTCGTGAACACGGTGCGCAGGGTGCGTTCGATCAGCCAGCTGCGGTCATAGAAGGGCTCAACCTTGACCCCGGGCGGCAACTGGGTGCTCTTTAGGGACTCAATCTTGTCCTTGACCGCCTGCAAAACCTCCGACGCATTTTCGCCTTTGCGCATCAGGACCATGCCGTAGACGATGTCGTCATCGTCATCCTGGCCCGCCACCCCCTGGCGGGGAATGCCGCCGATCGCGACTCGGGCGATGTCCTTGACCAGGATCGGAGTGCCGCTGCGCTCGGTGACGGGGACGTTCTCCAGATCTGCCGCGCTGCGGAGAAGTCCGAGACCGCGGATCAGATACTGCTGTCGGCCATGCTCGACATAACCGCCTCCGGCATTCGAATTGGACTTGCCCACTGAATTGGCCAGATCGTCCAGCGAGATCCGGTAGTCACGCATCTTGGCCAGGTCGGGTTGAATCTCATACGTCTTGATCATGCCGCCAAAGCT
>JALRBB010000163.1 GCA_023257915.1 Quisquiliibacterium sp.
TGCCTCCGGTGCGCGCACGATGAAGATGAAGTTCGGCCACCACGGCGCCAACCATCCGGTCAAGGACCTTGAGACCGGACATGTGCTGATCACCAGCCAGAACCATGGCTTTGCGGTCGACGCGGATTCGCTGCCAGCCAACCTGAAGGTGACGCATGTGTCGCTGTTCGACGGGTCCATTCAGGGCCTGGCGAGAACCGACCGGCCGGCCTTTTGCTTCCAGGGCCATCCGGAAGCCAGTCCTGGACCACATGACCCACGCTATTTGTTTGACCGGTTCGTCGCGCTGATGCAGGCGCGCAAGGGCGGTTGAGCACCGGTTCTGCTCGAAACCGGGTAGAACCCACGACCAGCAAGCAAGCGACAGACGTACAAAAGGCAATCAATGCCCAAAAGAACAGACATCCAATCAATCCTGATCATCGGCGCAGGCCCGATCGTGATCGGACAGGCCTGCGAATTCGACTACTCCGGAGCCCAGGCCTGCAAGGCGCTGCGCGAGGAGGGCTATCGGGTCATCCTGGTGAACAGCAATCCGGCCACGATCATGACCGATCCGGAGACTGCTGACGTGACCTACATTGAGCCGATCACCTGGCAGGTGGTCGAGCGCATTGTTGCCAAGGAGCGCCCCGACGCAATCCTGCCGACGATGGGCGGGCAGACTGCGCTGAACTGCGCACTCGATCTGCATCGTCATGGCGTGCTCGACAAGTACGGAGTCGAGTTGATCGGTGCTTCTCCGGCCGCGATCGATAAGGCCGAAGACCGGCAAAAGTTCAAGAACGCGATGACCAGCATCGGGCTGGGATCGGCGCGTTCCGGCATCGCCCATACGCTGGACGAAGCCTGGAGCGTGCAGCGGGTGCTGGGCTTTCCAGCCATCATTCGCCCGAGCTTCACGCTTGGCGGCACCGGCGGTGGTATCGCGTACAACGCCGAAGAATTCGAATCCATCTGCAAGCGCGGCCTTGAGGCCTCGCCCACCAATGAACTGCTGATCGAGGAAAGCCTGATCGGCTGGAAAGAGTACGAGATGGAGGTCGTGCGTGACCGCGCCGACAACTGCATCATCGTGTGCTCGATCGAAAACCTCGATCCGATGGGCATCCACACCGGTGACTCGATCACGGTGGCGCCTGCGCAAACGCTGACCGACAAGGAATACCAGCTGATGCGCGATGCATCGATCGCGATCCTGCGCGAGATCGGCGTCGACACCGGCGGCTCGAATGTGCAGTTCGCGCTCAATCCGCTCGATGGGCGGATGATCGTCATCGAAATGAACCCACGGGTGTCGCGTTCATCGGCACTCGCATCCAAGGCGACCGGTTTTCCGATTGCAAAGGTCGCAGCCAAGCTTGCCGTTGGCTACACGCTCGATGAGTTGCGCAACGAGATCACCGGGGGCGCGACGCCGGCTTCGTTTGAGCCGACCATCGACTACGTTGTCACCAAGATTCCGCGCTTCGCGTTCGAGAAGTTTCCGCAAGCCGATGCCCACTTGACCACGCAGATGAAGTCCGTCGGCGAGGTCATGGCCATCGGCCGCACCTTCCAGGAATCGATGCAGAAGGCCCTGCGCGGGCTGGAGACCGGCCTGTCCGGCTTCGACGAGATCGAGATCGATGGCGTGGCCGGGGCTGAGGACGAGACCGCCCGCAACGCCGTGGTCCGCGCCCTGGGCATCCCCACCCCCGAC
>JALRBB010000538.1 GCA_023257915.1 Quisquiliibacterium sp.
CGCAGAACCGGGCCAAGATCCTGCGCGACCTGAAGGCTGGCAGGAAGTATGTTGACGACTTGTCGCTCTGCGCAATCGTCGACATACACCGATGACACCGAACTGGTTCCCGTTGCGACCCGGCATAGAAACTCGCAGCCAACCCCAAAGCGCGTGAGCTCCGCAGCGATCAGGTCACCAAACGCATCGCTGCCAATCCGTGCGAGCAAGCTAGCGCGCCCGCCGAGCCGTTCAATCGCAATCGCCGCATTGGCGCCAGGTCCGCCAATCGCCATTTGCAGATCGGAGGCAGGCTGCTTCTGGCCGGCAAGTGGCATGTTGGGCACACGAAAAATCAGATCGAGCGCCGCATGGCCGACCACCAGGATCTCGCAAGTTGATGCATCCATCTCGGGCGATGCCGAACCGGCTAGACGATCGAATAGCCGCCATCGACGACCAGCGTATGTCCGGTCACAAAGGCGGCAGCATCGCTTGCTAGAAACATTGCTGCCCCCGCAAGATCCTCGGGCAAACCCCAGCGACCAGCCGGTGTTCTGGCAACAACCGCCTGATAGTGAGTCTTGTCGGCGCGTCCACGAGCCGACTGCTCGGTCACGATGAAACCCGGCGCGATCGCATTGACCCGAATCTGATCTGCCGCGAATTCGGCAGCCAGCGAGCGTGTCAGCTGCGCAACCGCCGCTTTGCTTGCGCCATAGGCCGGAACCCGCGGGCTGCCGAACACGCTGTACATCGATGCAATGTTGATCACATTGCCGCGCGCCTGCCGCAACGCCGGGCGTAACGCGTTGACCAGATCGAAACCCGCGATCAGGTTCACCTCGATGACTCGCCGGAAGACCGCGGACTGGTACTCCTCGTCGCGCCGTGCGATCGCCGCGCAGTTGACCAGCACATCAAGCTTCTCAAATCGCGCGGCCAGCGCATGCACCCCTGCGGTATCGGTGATCTCAAGTTGGACGTACTCATCGACCCCCGGCGGCATCTGCAGTGGCTGCGCCTCCGCACCGGTAATCAGCACACGATCGCCAGACGCTGCTGCGGCAGCGGCAATCGCCGCACCAATCCCGCCGCGGCTTGCCCCCACAACCAGCCATTGCCGGACGCGGTCAGCGTCTGCAGTACTCGCCAAGCCTGTCGTCATAGGATGAAACCGCCTCCCGCGAGATTGATCATCGATCCGGATGCATAGGCAAATCGCTCAGACAGCAGTTCGATCACTGGCGCGGCGATCTGTCCGACCTCGGCTTCCCGACCGCAGGCA
>JALRBB010000171.1 GCA_023257915.1 Quisquiliibacterium sp.
AGCGGCAAGTCCACGCTGATGCAAAACGTGCTGCTGCCGGCACTGCTCAAGGCCAAAGGCAAACCGACCGAGGCGCCCGGTGACTTCGATCGGCTGCTCGGCGACGACTGGATCGAGGACGTGGTGTTCGTCGACCAATCGCCAATCGGCAAGACCGCGCGCTCGAACCCGATCAGTTACGTAGGCGCCTTCGACCCGGTGCGCAAGCGCTTCGCAGCAGCAGTGCTGGCCAAGGAACGTGGCTATACCGCCGGCACCTTCAGCTTCAACTCCGGCGATGGGCGCTGCCCGACCTGCGGCGGCAATGGCTTCGAGCATGTCGAGATGCAGTTCCTTTCCGACGTCTACCTGCGCTGCCCGGACTGCGACGGCAAGCGCTTTCGCGGCGAAACGCTCGAGGTGCGGATCGATGGCGCACCCGGCGCCCGCCGCGCCGATGGCTCGGCGTTTGGCACGCTCGACATCGCCCAGGTACTGGACCTGACGGTCAACGAGGCGCTGGCCTTCTTCGCGCACGATCGCGATGTGCGCATCAAGCTGCAGCCGCTGTCCGACGTGGGCCTCGACTATCTGCGGCTCGGGCAGCCAGTGCCCACCTTGTCGGGCGGTGAGGCTCAGCGCCTGAAGCTCGCGGGTTTTCTCGCGCAGGCCGCCGCAGCCGGTCTGACCGATAGCGCGTCGCCGGGCTGGCCGCATGCAAGGGTCGGCCGCAAGGGCACGCTGTTCATGTTTGATGAGCCAACCACCGGTCTGCACTTCGATGATGTTGCGCGACTGCTCAAGGCCTTTCGCAAGCTGATGCTGGCCGGTCACTCGCTGCTGGTCATCGAGCACAACCTGGATGTGGTGCGCGGCTGCGACTGGGTGATTGATCTGGGTCCGGAAGGCGGCGACGGCGGCGGCGAGATCCTGGCCTGTTGTGCGCCGGACGAACTGGAACGCGATCCGCGCTCGAACACCGGGCGCGCGCTGGCTGAGTACGCGCAGTCGCTCGCAGGCCTGGCACCCAGCGGCGCTCGAGCTGCCCCAACGACCGAATGGACTGCCGCCGAACCTGACGATCGACCACTGCAAAGCGTGCTGCGTGAGCGCGCCCGAGAGTCGATCTTCGTGCACAACGCGCGCGAACACAATCTGAAGAACATCGACATCGAGGTACCGCGCGACAAGCTGACGGTAATTACCGGCGTGTCGGGCTCGGGGAAATCGACGCTGGCTTTCGATGTGATTTTCGGCGAGGGCCAGCGCCGATACCTGGAGTCACTGAATGCGTATGCGCGCCAGTTCGTGCAGCCGGCGTCGCGTCCGGATGTCGATGGCGTATTCGGTATCCCACCCACGGTCGCGATTGAGCAGCGAACCAGCCGCGGCGGTCGTAAATCCACGGTCGCGACGCTGACCGAGATCTATCATTTCCTTCGCCTGCTCTACGTGAAGCTCGGCACCCAGCACTGCCCGGACTGCGCGGTGCCGATCGAGCCGCAGTCCTTCGAGGTGATCGCCGCCCGGATCCTGCGCGAGCATCGCGGCAAGCACATCGGCCTGCTTGCACCGCTGGTGGTCGCCCGCAAGGGTGTCTACACCGATTTGGCCAAGTGGGCTGCGGCCAAGGGGTACACCCACCTGCGAGTGGACGGCAAGTTCCTGCCGACCACCGGGTTTCCGCGCATCGACCGCTTTATCGAGCATGACATCGAGTTGCCGGTTGCCGATCTGCTGGTTGATGCCGGCAACGAGGCTGAACTGCGCACCGCGCTCGCCACCGCGCTGGAACTCGGCAAGGGTCTGGTGATGCTGGCCGAGCCGCTCGACGCGCTGAGCGCCGCCTCGCTGGCCGGCGACGAAAGCGGCTTTGCGCAAGCCAGCTCCGACATCCGGACCCGCTTGTATTCGACAAAACGGGCCTGCGCGTCCTGCGGCACCAGCTTTGCCGAGCTCGACCCACGCCTGTTCTCGTTCAACTCGAAGATCGGCTGGTGCCCGTCGTGCATCGGCACCGGGGTCAAACTGCCTTATGTGCCCAAGCTTGATCCGCGCGGTCGCAGCGATCAAGACTCAAGCAGCGGCGCGATCGGCGATCTGGCCGAAAAGCTGGCCGATCAGATCGCTGCCGAGGCCGCCACGGCAGCCGCGAATGATGCCAGCGATGCCCAGGCGCAACAGGCCTTCGACGAGCCCTGCTCGGCCTGCGATGGTCATCGACTGAACCGCACCGCACTCGCGGTGCGCCTGCAAGGACTATCGATCGCCGAGTTGACCGCGATGCCGGTTGCCGATTGCGCCACCTGGCTGCGCGCCACCGGTTTCGAAGGCCGTGCGCTGGAGATCGCGCGCGACGTGCTGGCGGAAATTCGCTCGCGGCTGCAGTTTCTCGGTGAGGTCGGTCTGGGCTACCTCGCGCTAGACCGCGCCGCCCCAACGCTCTCCGGCGGCGAGGCGCAGCGCATTCGCCTCGCCGCGCAGCTCGGCTCGAACCTGCAAGGGGTTTGCTATGTGCTCGACGAGCCGACGATCGGGCTTCACCCCCATGACAACCAGGTGCTGCTCAGCACGCTGGAAGCCTTGCGCGACAAAGGCAATACGCTGCTGGTCGTCGAGCATGATGAGGAAACGATTCGTCGGGCCGACCATGTGATCGACATCGGACCGGGCGCGGGTCGCCTCGGCGGCCGCGTCATCGCGAGCGGACGCCATGAGGAATTGGCCGCACACCCGGAAAGTCTGACCGGGCGCTTCCTGGCTCATCCGCTGCAGCACCCGCTGGCTGCGCCGCGCCCCACCGGCGAGCAAATCGACGGTCTGCGCTGGCTGACGCTGCATGATGCGCATCTTCACAACCTGCGCAAGGTCAACGCCCGCCTCCCGCTCAGCCGACTCAGCGTGGTCACCGGCGTATCCGGCTCGGGCAAGTCGACGCTGGCGCGTGACGTACTGCTCGCCAATGTCGCTGCACAGGTGGCCGCGAAAAATGCCAGACGTCCGGCACCGCCGCTAAGCGGCGTCGAACGCATCGACGGCTGGGAACCGGTGACTCGGGTGCTCGAGGTCGACCAGACCCCGATCGGCAAGACTCCGCGCTCATGCCCGGCCACTTACGTCGGGTTCTG
>JALRBB010000153.1 GCA_023257915.1 Quisquiliibacterium sp.
AAAAAGTTTTACAAAACCAGCCTCGGCAGCCGCGTGCGCAGTGGCCTTGACATCGACCATCAAGGCCACTTCGTCGCCGTGCAGATCGCTCTTGGGAAGCGCATCGGGTAGTGGAACCGCGCGGATCGTCTGGACAATGCCCAGGGTGGCCGGATCGACCTCGAATTCCGCCTCCGGGTTCGCACCGTGATAGGCGGTGTACCTGCCGGCCTGGCGAAGGCTGGGGGTGACGCCACCCTCGACGCCACGAATGATCAGCGCGGAGTCGAATCCGGCGTTGCGCGCCAAAGCGGCATAAATCGGCGGATACGGCTTGTGCACATAGCCGGTGACAAAGTGCGTGCGAATGCGCCCGGCGATCGGTTTGGCCTCGGTCTCGATCGTCGTGACCGCCTGGCGCTTCACGATACGCTGGCGCAGTGCGATCAACTCATGCAGCGGCTTGCAGAATTGCGCCTGATCGACGTAGGCCCAGCCAAGCGCAGGGTCGCTTAAACGGGCTGCGGCGTCGCGAGGCGAGAGATCGACGTTCACCCCTGCCGCGCGCAGCACATGCCTTGCGGTGACGCCGTATTTCGGCCCCACTGCGTCGACGCCATGATTGACTGCCGGCACGCCGAGTTCCGCCAGCAGCGGTGGCAGAAACGGAGCTGCCGGCAGGCAGCGGGCATATCCGTCATACGGATCCGCGATATCGACCACCTCATCAACCGCAGCGGTCACGCGCTCGGTGCATGCCAGGATGGCGTCATGTATGCCCAGGTTTTCCTCCATCGTCTCGCGCTTCATGCGCAGCGCAATCAGAAAGATTGCGGCGTGCACCGGGTCGGCGCTTGCGTTCAGGATGCTGCGCATGCCGGCTTCAGCCTCCTGGCGGCTGATGTTTTTCGAAAACTCGGGCCCGGTGGCGATCCGCTGGATGATCGAGTGCATCAGCTGTTGCGGGTCCTGGGGAACATCGGTCATCGATCACTCCTGCGGTGCGTGCACCGCGTTCGGGGCAGGGGGATTTCGGTATGAGAGGGTATCTGCCGATCAGCGAGCGGTGTGGTGTTCACTGCGGCTTGGCGGGGGTACTGCAGGCCGCCTTCATCACGTCCGCGGCGACCGAGTCACCTGCAACCGGATCGAAGCGGGACTGCATCTTGTTGAACTGTCGGGTCGACACAATCCTGCCGGTGCCCATGGCGGCTTCATGAAAGTCGACCGACAGCAAGCGGCGGGTGTTGTTCGAACAGTCGAACTCGGCCCGGCTTTTGGTGGAGCGAAAACTCAGTCCGCTGGGGCTTTGTTCGGCAGCGGCCAGATCGAAAAGCGACCAGATGCGAGCCAGATTTCCGCTGCGCTCCAGCGTGTCGCGTTCAATGTAGACAGATACCGCTCCCGGGGTGCTGCGCACCAGTTCCCAGCCGGCATGCGCATGTCCGGACAGCAACAGCAGCACAAGGCTGCAAAGGCGTAATTTCATCGGTTCGCTCCAAGCGTCAGATATAGTCGGAATGCTACCGCCGATCGATGTTTCGTTGAGATTGTGCAACGGAGCCGGCTCTGAGGTGTTCTGGGTCCCAGCATGCAAACCGACTGGATGATGCGATGAATCGGCTTGTCTCGTTGCTTGCACTTGTCGCAGGCGCGCTCACCCTGGCTGCCTGCAGCGCGATGCCAGGCCGACTGGCGTATTCCGTGCCGGTGCAGCCGGAGGGGGCTTCCGGGTACAACGAGAAACCCGGCTGGTACAACGCCAGGTTGTCGGTGGCGGCCGCTAACCCGTTGGCCACGGATGCCGGATACGAGGTACTCAAGGCGGGCGGCAGTGCACTGGATGCAGCGATTGCGGTGCAGATGGTGCTGACCCTGGTCGAACCGCAATCCAGTGGCATCGGCGGCGGCGCATTCTTGATGCATTTCGACGGTAAAGCGGTCGAGGCCTACGACGGACGCGAGAGCGCTCCTGCGGCTGTTGATGAGAACCTGTTCATGAGGCCGGACGGTAAGCCGATGGCGTTCATCGAGGCGGTTGTTGGCGGGCGCTCGGTCGGCGTGCCGGGGGTGGTTCGCATGCTGGAGATGGCGCATCGCCAGCATGGCAAATTGCCCTGGGCCGATCTGTTCATGCCGGCGATCATGCTGGCCGAGCAGGGGTTCAAGATCAGCCCGAGGCTGCACACGCTGCTGCTAGCCGACAAGCATCTGAAGAAGGATCCGGTCGCCGCGGCGTATTTTTATGATGCGAGTGGCCAGCCCTGGCCGGTCGGGCATTTGCTCAAAAACCCGGATCTCGCACGGGTGCTCCGCGAGATCGCCGCCCGTGGCTCCATCGTGTTGCATGAGGGACCTGTGGCGCAGGCGATTGTCGACAAGGTAG
>JALRBB010000170.1 GCA_023257915.1 Quisquiliibacterium sp.
GAAGTCGGACAAGCCCGCCAAGTGCTGGCTTTCTTCGTCAAGAAACAGGTCAACCACCTGGGGCGAGGCAATCACCCGAAACTCGCGCGGGTTGAACTGGCGCGCCTCGCGCTGGATCTCGCGCAGGATTTCGTAGCAGACGGTGCGCGCGGTCTTGAGCGCGCCGCGCCCGCTGCATGCCGGACAGGGTTCGCACAGCAGGTGCGCGATTGACTCGCGGGTGCGCTTGCGGGTCAGCTCGACCAGGCCCAGCGAGGTAAAGCCATTGACCGAGGTGCGCGTCCGGTCGCGCGCCAGGGCCTTGCGCAATTCGTGCAGCACTGCGTCCCGATGTTCAGCCTCGATCATGTCGATGAAGTCGATGATGATGATGCCGCCCAGATTGCGCAGCCGCAGCTGCCGTGCAATCGCGTGCGCCGCTTCGAGGTTCGTGCGAAAGATCGTGTCCTCGAAGTTGCGCCCCCCGACGAAGCCGCCGGTGTTCACGTCGACGGTCGTCAACGCCTCGGTCTGGTCGACGATCAGGTAGCCACCGGATTTCAAGTCGACCCGGCGACCCAGTGCCTTTTCGATTTCGTCATCGACGCCATGCAGCTCAAAGATCGGTCGCTCGCCGCTGTAAAGACGAATCTTTGGCGTGATGCCCGGCACATAGGTGCTCGCGAATTCCGCCAGCCGTCGCTGCTCGTCAGCGGAGTCGATCAGGATTGCGCTGGTGGAGTCGCCGGCCAGGTCACGCAAGATGCGCTGCGTCAGGCTCAGCTCGCGATACAGCAGGGACGCGGCCGGCCGGATCCGGCTAAGTGCCAGGATCTCTTGCCAGCGACGTCGCAGGTACGCGAGATCCGCCGACAGCTCGGCATCGCTGGAGTCCTCTGCCGAGGTGCGCACGATGAAGCCGCCACGTTCGTCTTGCGGCACGAGGCGCTGCAGTTGATCTCTGAGGCGCTGGCGTTCGGTCTCGTCCTCGATTTTCTGCGACACGCCGATGTGCGGATCCTGCGGCAGATACACCAGCAAGCGGCCCGCGATGCTGATCTGCGTCGACAGTCGTGCACCCTTGGTGCCGAGAGGATCCTTGATCACCTGGACCAGCAGCGGCTGGCCCTCGAACAGAAGTTTTTCGATTGGAGCGACCGGCGCACCGTTACCGGCCTGGGTACGCGACTGCCACAGGTCTGCGACATGCAGAAATGCGGCGCGCTCCAGACCGATGTCGATGAACGCAGACTGCATGCCCGGCAGAACCCGTGACACACGCCCGAGATAAATGTCACCGACCAGCCCGCGCGTTGCGACCCGTTCCAGGTGCAGTTCCTGGACGACGCCTTGTTGCACGACCGCGATGCGGGTCTCGTGCACGCTGTAGTTGACCAGGATTTCTTCCGTCATGTTCCGAGGCAGGCGTTGGGAGCGGCGGCATCGATTAAGCGCGATGAGCGTGTGAAACGGCTCAACCGGACCGAACGAGAATGCCGCGTAGCAGGCGAGTCGTCTCGTATAACGGCAGGCCCATGATACCGGAGTAGCTGCCTTCGATTCGCCGCACGAAGGCGCCGGCCGCTCCCTGGATGCCATAGCCGCCCGCCTTGTCGAAAGGCTCTCCGCTTGCCACGTAACGGGCAATCTCGGCCGGTGTCAGCCGGCTGAAACACACCCGCGACACATTGACGCAAATCCGTCTGCGGCTGGCGCTGGCCAGTGCGACCGCGGTCAGAACCCGATGCGTGCGGCCGGACAAGCGGCGCAGCATCTGCGCGGCTTCGTCCGGATCAGCAGGTTTGCCGAGTATCGTTCCACCAATCGCTACCGTGGTGTCTGCGGCAAGCACTGGTGCACTGGCCAGCCCGCTGGCAGCAAGCCTGGCCAACGCCGACTCCAGCTTGGCAATGACCACGCGACGCACGTAGACGGATGGCGATTCGCCGGGCAGTGGCTGTTCGAGCGCCTCGGCCGCCACAGGATCGTCAGGGGGTAGCAGATGGAACGGCACGCCGATCTGTCGCAGCAGTTCCTGGCGGCGCGGACTCTTCGAGGCGAGGTAGATGAATTCGGCAGGCATGTTGGATCGGCTCAGACTCGATGGTACGGATGGTCGGCGAGCACCGACCATGCACGGTACAACTGCTCGGCCAACACCACGCGTACCAGCGGGTGCGGTAGCGTCAGGCTCGATAAGCGAATTTTTTCACCAGCCTCACGCTTGAGTTCAGGGTCCAGCCCGTCAGGACCACCGATCAGGATCGCGACCGGTCGGGCGGCCAATTGCCAGCGCCTGAGACGGTCGGCGAAGGCGCGCGTGTCCAGATCCTGCCCCTGCTCGTCGAGCGCGACCAGGGCTGCTTGCGCCGGCAGTGCAGATCGGATTCGCTGCGCTTCGCGGGCCATCCAGGTGGCCGCCGACTCACGCGAGGAACGCTGCTCGGCGCGAACTTCCTTCCATTCGAGCCGCAGTTCCGACGGCAAGCGATTGCCGTAATCGTCGACTGCCTGCTGCACCCAGCCGGGCATCCGGGTTCCGACGGCAATCACGCGAATCAGCATCAAGTTTCCCAGGCTAGGCGCGGGCGTACGCCCACGACGGCATCCTTGCGTGACCGGACCAAATCTTCGCCGGCGCAGTGGCCGGCGTCTGCCACCGGGCTGCGGTGATCAGCGGGCTGCGGTTCCGGCTTTGGCGGAAGTGATTTTCATGCGGACCGGCTTTCCGCCCCAGAGCTCTTCGAGGTTGTAGTAGGAGCGGATTGCCGGTTGCATCAGGTGCACGATCAGGTCGCCCAGATCGACCAGCACCCACTCGCCGGTGTCCTCGCCCTCGACCGACACCACGATGCCGCCGGCCTGCTTGACCTTCTCGCAGACCCGCGAGGCCAGAGCCCGGGTCTGGCGGTTTGAGGTGCCGCTCGCGATGACGACCCGGTCGAACAGGTCGGACAGGCCGGTGGTGTTGTAGACCTTGATGTCGTGTGCCTTGACGTCTTCAAGGGCGTCGACGACGACGCGCTGCAGCTTGCGGATATCCATTCGGGGGGAAGCTTCCTTTCAGAGCAAGGCTCTTGCACCGTACAGACGGTGCGATTCAATATAGTCCAGAACAGCGGCAGGAACCAGTTCTGTGGGGCGATCGCCAGCGGCAAGTCGCTCGCGAAGCACCGTAGCTGACACCGGGACCGGTGGCATCACGAAGAACACGATCGAGCCGGCCGGTGCATCCGGGAGCGCATCGCGACCGTGCTGGTGCACCAGATGCTCGACGTCGATAGGCAAATCCTGCAGGCCGATGCGCTCACGCTGTGTGCAGGCGATGTGCGCGAAGCCAAGCAGATCGCGATAGCGATGCCAGGTGGCCAGGTTGCGCAGCTGATCGCTCCCGAGCAATAGGACGAGCGCCGGATCGTCGCCGTACTCGACTCGCAGCTCGGCTAGTGTGTCAACGGTATAGGTTGACCCGGCGCGCAGGGTCTCGCGACCGTCGGCGAGCAGTCGGTCCTCACCGCGCACCGCCAGCTGCACCATCTGCAGACGTTGCTCGGCGCTGGCCGTCGAGGAGTTCTTCTGCCAGGAACGACCGGTGGGCATCAGCCTGACCTCGTCGAGTGACAAGGCATCGCGCCCGGCGCGGGCCAGCGCGAGATGCCCGATGTGGATCGGGTCGAAGGTTCCACCCAGCAGTCCGATACGTCGACGAGTCAACAGAGCAGCTCCGCCAGCACTCAGGCCCAGTCGCGCGGCTTGAGGAAGTCGCGGTACAGGCGTTCTTCGGGGCTGCCCGGCTCCGGGTGCCAGTCGTAGCGCCAGCGCACCACCGGTGGCAGCGACATCAGAATCGACTCGGTACGGCCGCCGGATTGCAGCCCGAACAGCGTGCCCCGGTCGAACACCAGGTTGAATTCGACATAGCGGCCGCGCCGGTAGGCCTGGAAGTCGCGCTCGCGTTCGCCGTATGGCGTGTCGCGACGACGTTCGACGATCGGCACATAGGCCTCGAGGAAGGCATCGCCGACGCTTCGCATCATCGCAAATGAGCGCTCGAAGCCCAGTTCGCTGAAGTCGTCAAAGAAAATGCCGCCCACGCCACGCGGTTCGTTGCGATGTTTGAGGAAAAAGTATTCGTCGCACCACTGCTTGAAGCGCGGATGCAGCTGAGCCCCGAACGGCTCGAGCGCCTGCCGGCAGCTCGCATGAAAGCGCACGACATCCTTTTCGAAGCCGTAGTAGGGCGTCAGGTCCATGCCGCCGCCGAACCACCAGATCGCCTCGCCGCCGGCCGGATCTCGGGCCAGGAAAAAGCGTACGTTCATGTGAACGGTGGGCACGTACGGGTTGCGTGGATGCAGCACCAGCGAAACACCCATCGCCTCGAACGGGCGTCCACCGAGCTGCGGACGCTGGGCGCTGGCCGACGGCGGCAGCCGATCGCCATGCACATGGGAGAAGTTCACTCCGCCGCGCTCGAAAATACTGCCTTCTTCGATGACGCGCGTGATTCCGCCGCCGCCCTGGTCGCGCTGCCACTGATCGGTGTGGAACGGGTTGGCGTCCAGCGCTTCCAGACGCGCGACGATCGACGCCTGCAGCGACACCAGGTAGTCATGCACCTGCCTCGCATCGGGCTGCTGCACCGAGGCGGTTTCGAGCATCGAAGGCTGCTGGCTCATCGGGGGCGCATCAGCGCTTGCGCGCGATCGCGCGATAGCCGATGTCGCTGCGAAACTGCATGCCGTCGAAGCGGATCGCGTCGATGCGCTTGTATGCGAGTCCCTGAGCGATCTTGACCGAATCGCCCAGGCCGGTGACGCACAGCACCCGACCTCCGCTGGTCAGCGTACGGCCATCCTGTTCGACGGTGCCAGCGTGAAACACCAGGCACTCCGCGTCGGGCGGATTGCCGTCAGCAGGCAGTCCGCTGATCACGTCGCCCTTGCGCGGATCGTCCGGATAGCCGCCGGCTGCGATCACAACCCCCAGCGCCGTGCGCCGGTCCCAGTCGATCTGTGCCTCGTCGAGCCGGCCGTCGATTGCCAGTTCGAACACGCTGGCCAGGTCGCTCTTGATGCGCGCCATGATCGGTTGGGTTTCAGGATCGCCCATCCGGCAGTTGAACTCGAGCGTGCGCGGCTGCCCTGCGTCGTCGATCATCAGGCCGGCATACAGGAACCCGGAAAACGGAATGCCGTCGCGCGCCATGCCGTTGACGGTGGGCATGATGATTTCCCGCAGCACCTTCGCGTGGATTTCCGGGGTGACCACAGGGGCTGGCGAGTAGGCACCCATGCCGCCGGTGTTCGGCCCGGCATCGCTGTCCAGCAAGCGTTTGTGGTCCTGGCTGGACGCTAACGCGAGCACGTTGCGACCATCGACCATGACGATGAAGCTGGCTTCCTCGCCGGCCAGGAAATCTTCGATGACCACCCGCGCGCCGGCGGACCCCATCCGGTTGTCGACCAGCATCGAGTCGATCGCGGCATGTGCCTGCTCCAGCGTCTCGGCCACGACGACGCCCTTGCCTGCGGCCAGGCCGTCCGCCTTGATGACGATCGGCGCGCCGCGCCGTTCTACATAGGCATGTGCGGCATCGGCCTGGGTGAAGGTCTCGTATTCAGCGGTCGGGATGGCGTGGCGTTTCATGAACGCCTTGGCGAAATCCTTCGATGACTCAAGCTGCGCGGCTGCACGGGTCGGACCGAAGATCCGCAGGCCGCGCTCGCGGAACAGGTCAACGATGCCTGCGGCAAGCGGTGCCTCGGGACCGACCACCGTGAACGCGACCTGTTCGCGGTCGGCAAAGTCGGCCAGCTCGGCGAGATCGGTAATCGCAAGATTTTCAAGACCTGGTTCGCGGGCAGTGCCGCCGTTGCCCGGTGCGACGAAGACCTTGTGCACCCGGGGCGACTGCGCGAGCCGCCAGGCGAGTGCATGCTCACGCCCTCCCGAGCCGACAACCAGAAGTTTCATTGGGGGTTCCTAGGCCTGCTGTTCGTCAAACGACGCGTTGGTGAAGACCTGCTGCACGTCGTCGAGATTCTCGAGGGCGTCGAGCAGCTTTTGCATTTTGGCGGCGTCGTCGCCGGCAAGCTCGGTCTCGTTGAGGGGTTTCATCGTGATCTCTGCGACGTCGGCCTTGAGCCCGGCCGCATCGAAGCCCTGTTTAAGCGTCGCAAAATCACCGGGAGCGCAGATCACCTCGACGCCGCCTTCGTCATCGCTGGCGACATCCTCGGCGCCAGCCTCGATTGCCGCATCCATGATCTGCTCCTCGGGCGCACCGGGCGCGAACAGAAACTGCCCGCAATGCTTGAACATGAACGTGACCGAGCCGTCGGTGCCAAGATTGCCGCCATTTTTGGAAAACGCATGGCGCACCTCGGCGACCGTGCGCGTGCGGTTATCGGTCATGCAGTCGACAATCACAGCCGCGCCGCCAATGCCATAGCCCTCGTAGCGGATCTCTTCGTAGTTGGCACCGTCCAGGCCTCCGGCGCCGCGAGCAATCGCCTTGTTCACGGTGTCCTTGGGCATGTTGGCGTCGGACGCCTTGTCCATCGCCATGCGAAGACGCGGATTGGTGCCCGGATCGGCACCGCCGAGCTTGGAGGCGACCGTGATCTCCTTGATCAGGCGCGTGAACAGCTTGCCGCGCTTGGCGTCCTGTCGACCTTTGCGATGCTGAATGTTGGCCCACTTGGAATGGCCGGCCATGGATGAACCTTTCTGCGCCGTGTTGCACCGCTGGTGCGTGGCGTGGTGGAATCGCGGGTTTTCGGGAACAGACGGATTTTATCATCCGCTTCCCGCCGTCCTTGTGTTGCGCAACTCCGTGTTCCCGACCCCCGCGTTCCATCCGCCCGAGCCTGCGAGTTCCTGATGACCTCGACGACGAGCGCCGATACCGTGCGCCAGCGTTACTTGTCCGGCCTCGCGCTGGCAGCGCTCGGGTCGGTGCTGTTCTCGGCCAAGGCGATCATCGTCAAGCTCGGGTACCGCTATGCAGTCGGGCCCGAAACGCTGGTGGCGCTGCGAATGCTGTTCGCGCTGCCGTTCTTTGTCGCGGTCGCGCTGGTCACTGGTCGGGGGCCTGCGCATGCGCGTCGTTCTGGCGATGCTTGGCGGGTGCTTGGGCTTGGCATCATCGGCTACTACCTGGGCAGCTATCTGGATTTTCTCGGCCTGCAATACATCAGCGCTGGGTTGGAGCGCGTGATCCTGTACCTGAACCCGACGCTGGTACTGCTGATTTCGGCGCTGGTGCTGCGCCGGCCGATCGGACGATTGCAGTGGATCGCGCTGGCGGTCAGCTACGCCGGCGTGATCACGGTGTTTTCGCATGACCTGCGGCTGTCCGGCGAATCCGTGGCGCTCGGGGCGGCGCTGGTGTTCGCCAGCGCCTTGTCCTACTCGGTCTACCTGGTTTCGGCGGGGGAACTGATCGCCCGCATCGGCACGATGCGGTTGACCGCCTGGGCCAGCATCGTCGCCTGCCTGCTGTGCGTCGCGCAGGCGCTGCTGACCGATCCGGTGGCGCTGCTCACCCAGCCCTGGCCGGTGTACGGGCTTTCGGCGATCAACGCGGTATGCTGCACCGTCTTGCCGGTGTTTCTGGTGATGATGGCAATCGAGCGTGTCGGTTCGGGCCCAGCATCGCAGACCGGCATGGTGGGACCTGTCGCCACGATTGCGATGGCCGCGCTGGTGTTGGACGAGCCGGTTTCGGCCACCCAGATGCTCGGGACTGCGATCGTCGTGGCGGGCGTGTTCATTCTGACGACCAGGAAGCATTGAAGATGGATTTCGGTATTGCAGGGAAATGGGCGCTGGTGTGCGGCGCCAGCAAGGGCCTGGGTTACGGCTGCGCGCGTGCGCTGGCCGGCGAGGGTGTCAACGTGGTCATCAACGCGCGTTCGGAGCAAACCCTGCGCGAGGCGGCTGCCCGCATCGCCGGTGAGACCGGCGTCAAGGTCGTTCCGGTTGCGGTCGACATCACGTCCGAGGCGGGCCGCGCCGCGGCGCTGGCTGCCTGTCCGCAGGTGGACATCCTGGTGAACAACGCCGGCGGACCGCCCCCGGGAGATTTCCGTAATTTCACCCGCGACGACTGGATCCGCGCCGTCGACGCGAACATGCTGACACCGATCGAACTGATCAAGGCGACCGTTGACGGAATGATCGAGCGCAAGTTCGGGCGTATCGTCAATATCACCTCCAGCGCGGTCAAGGCGCCAATCGACATCCTGGGACTGTCCAATGGCGCGCGCAGCGGCCTGACCGGTTTTGTTGCCGGGATCTCGCGCAAGACCGTTGTGCACAATGTCACGATCAATAACTTGCTGCCCGGCATGTTCGACACCGACCGGCTCAAGGGCACGATC